>JBDLWH010000083.1:0-5855 GCA_039804325.1 Verrucomicrobiota bacterium | reverse complement strand
GAATGTCCATGTTGCATTCAATGATTGGGTGCTTCTCGCCGTGTTCGTCCCATGCCTGCATGATCGTCGGCCAGATTTCGGCTATCTGCTCTGTGTAGTCTGGTGTCATTGTTTGATTTTGCCTAACGTCATGGTGTGGCCTGCGCTGGATAGGCGTGCAGGCATCAGGGCTCGTCATAGAGGTTATGGTTACTCGATGATGACAGGGGTGCCGACGGAGACGTTTTCGAAGAATTTTTCAGACATGTGATGGGGCATACGGATGCATCCGTGTGAGGCGGCGTATCCGGGGAGATATCCGGTGTGCATACCGACGCCGCCGGTGATGCGCATGAAATTGGGCATGGGAGCGGCGTAATAGATGGCCCCAGGTGGGAGTTTGTCGATGCGGATATCGACGTTATCGTTGAGCATTTGGCCGGTGGCGATATCCTTGAAGCACCCGTAAACGGTGGATTTGTGGGTTTTGTCTTTTTCGACGATTTTGTATTTACCCGGAGGGGTCGCGTGATCCTCGTTGCCGCTAGAAATGCGAGACACGCCGACAAGCACGCCGCCTTTGTAGAAGAATGCTTTTTGTTGGCTGCGGTTGATTTTGACGAGCGGGCTGCCTGTGGCCCCCTCGCCGTCCCAGTAGGAGATATCATCTGGAATGGCTGGGGGCGGATGGCTCGGGCCGTTAGTTGCTTGTTGTTGGATGGGGCCGCCCACGCCTAACATGTAACCTGAGTTTTCAGGGCCAGTTGGGCCGCAGGCATTCAACATGAGCGCTGCGGCGAGGAGGCAAAGAGAGTTGGCGCGAGGTGATGGCAATAACTTCATGGGCGGGCGGAAATTGCATCGCAGTGGGCTGGCGGTCAAGACTGTTGAGGATTCTGGAGGTGCGCCCAATCGGCGGCGGCCAGGCAGCACGGGTCGGCGGCGACGTGGTGGCCGGGAGCGATCTCACGCAGCGCGAGGTCTAAGCCGAGGGTTTCATTGTAGCGCGGATGGTTCATGCGGTGGCCGAAGGCGCTGCCTGCGGGCGGGTCGATGGGTGAGGGGACGTCGCCATCTAGCAAGATTTTCGGGCGTTTGGTGAGTGGGTTCGGGGAGGGGATGGCGGAGAGCAGCGCCTGGGTATAGGCGTGGCGGGGATCTCGATAGATTGTTTCTGCGCTGGCGGATTCCACGATTTTTCCGAGATACATCACGGCGACGCGGTCGCTGATGTGTTTGACGACCGAGAGGTCGTGGGCGATGAACAGATAGGACAAACCGAAATCTCGTTGGAGTTCGACGAGTAGGTTGAGGATTTGGGATTGGATTGAAACATCGAGGGCCGAGACCGGTTCGTCACACACGATGAGTTTTGGTTTGAGGGCCAGAGCGCGGGCGATGCCGATGCGTTGGCGTTGGCCGCCGGAAAACTCGAACGAGTAGTGGTCGGCGGCGGAGGTGGGCAGGCCGACGCGGTCTAGCAATTCGTTAACCCAAAGGATGCGCTCGGGGCGTGAGCCGAGGCCATGGATGATGAAGGGTTCCTCGAGGATGGAGCGGACGCTCATGCGTGGGTCTAACGATTCCGCAGGATCTTGGAAGATCATTTGGAAATCGCGTCGCAGCGGGCGCAGTGCGCGTTGGCTGGAGCGGGTGATGTCGGATGACCCGAAGTGGATGGTGCCCGATGTGGGTTGGAGGAGGCGCACGACGGCTTTGGCGAGGGTCGATTTGCCACATCCTGATTCGCCAACCAGGCCGAGGGTTTCGCCAGCGGCGATCTCGAGCGAGACGCCGTCCACGGCGCGCACGGCACCGGATTGGCGCAGCAGGATGCCGGCGCGCACTGGGAAGTGGACGCGGAGTTGTGAGACCGAGAGCAGAGGGGCGGGGGTCATGGGAGGTAACAATGCGGGCAGGTTTCGACCCAGTGGCCAGGGGAGACCTCGGCGTAGATTGGGCGATCGCGCGAGCTGGGAGTTGAGCGGCCCATGCGTTGGCAGAATCGGCACCCGTGGCGGTGGTCGGCGAGGGAAGCGACCATGCCGGGGATGGTGATGAGGAGGGATTTCGAGGGGGTTTCCAGGGTGGGAATCGAGTTGAGCAGCCCGCGGGTGTAGGCATGGAGCGGGTGAGCGAACAATTCGGCGACCGATGCGCGTTCGACGACGCGACCGGCATACATGACGACCACCTCGTCGCAGGATTCGGCGATGACGCCCAAATCGTGGGTGATGAGGACCATAGCCATGTTCATTTCGGATTGGAGTCGAGCGATGAGATCGAGGATTTGGGCTTGCACGGTGACATCGAGAGCGGTGGTCGGTTCGTCGGCGATGACGAGTGACGGGCGGCAGGCCAGGGCGATGGCGATGACGATGCGTTGGCGCATGCCACCAGAGAGATGGTGAGGATAGTCCATCATGCGTTTTTCGGGAGCCGGGATGCGCACGAGGTGGAGCATGTCGGTTGCGGCGTTCCAAGCGTCCTTGCGTGAGAGGTTGCGGTGGAGTTGGAAGACCTCGGCCACTTGGCGTCCGATGCGGTGGACTGGGTTGAGGGCGGACATGGGTTCTTGGAAGATCACGCCGATTTCGCCGCCGCGCACGCGACGGATTTCGGCGTCGCTGGCGTGGAGGAGATCGCGTCCGCGGAACAAGACCCGGCCGCCGAGGATTTTGCCAGCGGGTTGTGGGAGCAAGCGGACGATGGACATGGCTGTCACGCTTTTGCCGCAACCAGACTCGCCGACGATGCCGAGGGTTTTTCCTTCGGGTACGGCAAAGGACACCTGGTCCACGGCGCGTAGCAGGCCGCGATCCGTCTCGAAGGACGTGATGAGTTTGTCGATTTCGAGGATATTAGGGCGAGTTTCGGTCATGGGATATCGCTGGCGGGGCGAGGGGCGAGGAGGCGGTAGTCATCGACGATTTTAGAGGATTCCGGGAATGTGGTTCCGGTTCGGCGAGCCGACTGGGTTTCCTGTTGCAGATTCTCGTCGATCCAGAAGACAAACACCTCATGGGGATCGAAGACGACGGGCGGGCTGGTGTGGGTTGTTTCGCAATCTGGCCATCGCACCCAGCGCCATGAGCCGAGGCGAATGAAATCCACGGTGTAGCCTGGCACGAAGATAGCTTCGTCGTGCATGATGTGTTGGAGTTTCCATGCGGCATCCTTGATTTCCTCTAGGGTGCGGCCGGTGCGCATGGCGTCGCAGAGGAGATCGGTGTCGGGGCGGGCCCAGGCAAACGTGTTATTGGTTTGAGTTTTGAGGTTGCCCTTTTCGTCGTAGGCGTTGGTGGAATAGAGAAACTGATGGAACTCGGGCACCGGCGGATTGATGGCCCAATTGCTGAACGCCATTTCATGTTGTTTCTGCCTTTCCTTTTTGAAGGCGACGGTGGCTTCCAGTCCGTCGAGGCGCAGGTCGAATCCGCAGGCTTTGGCATCTTCGCGCAGGATCGAGAACATCCGGTCGTAGATGGGCATGGCAGGGTAGGTCACGGAGATGGATAGGCGGGTGCCCTGAGGTGTGGTGAGGATGCCGTTTTCGCCTTCTAACGAATAACCGGCATGACGGAAGGCCTCGCGAGCGAGGTTGATGGAAAACGGACGTGCCAGGATGGAAGGATCGCTGAAGTTCACATAACCGTCATTGAAAGCGTTGAGGCGCTGGTAATCGCCGCGGAACATCACGTCGATGACCTTTTGCCAGTTCATGGAGTGTTGGATGCCGATGCGTAGGTTGCGGTCATTGAGTGGCGGTTTGCTCACGTTGAGGTAAAGGCCGAGGGGGAGTTTGGGATAGCGTTTGAAGAACGTGACGCGTTCGACATAGCCCTTGTAAACCGGTTCCATCTCGGATTTTTCATACCAGAGTTCTGGGCGAGTGAGGTCGAAGGTGTCGAGTTGACCGGCGCGAAACAACTCGAAGGCTTTTGAATCATCGCGCACCACGGTGTGGACGATTTTGTCAGGGTTGAAACGATAGCGATAATACTTGTGGTCCTGAGCCCACCACTGTTTGACGCGGGATTGGGTGATGGACGCCCCTTTGATGATGTCTTGGGGCAGCACTTCGTAGGCACCGTTGGTTGGGGGGACGCGCCATTGGTAGCGCTCGCTGTAATCCGAGCCGTATTGGGCATAGAAGTGGGGTGGCGAGGGGGTGAGCGACCCGGCGATGAGTGGGGCGTAGATTTTGGTTTCGGGCAGAGAAACCGAGAGGGTTAGATCGTCATACATGGCGATCTGGGCGATGTTTTCGCGGAAATACTCTTTGGTATAAGGGTTGATGACGTGGTCCGAGATGCGCAGGTAGGTGCCGACCAGGAAATCGCGAGCACGCACCGGGACGCCGTCGGAATAAGTGGCATGGGGGTCGAGCCGGAAATAGATCGTGCGGCCGTCGGGCGAGGACGCCCATTCCATGGCCGCGCCGGGAATGATCTCCATGGTTTCGGGGTGAAGGGTGACTAACGGAATCTCGATATAGTCGTAAAGGTCGCCCCGGAATGAGTTATTAGAATTATCACCGAAGGGGCGAAGGGTCGGGGGGAAGGTTGGGATGAAGCGGCGAAAGACCCCGCCTTTACGGGCGGCAGGATCACCGATTTCGGGTTGGTTCAAGCCATTTTCCCAGACCAAGTTGGCAGGGATGTCGGCAGGTTGGCCGATTTTCAAATAATCCCCAAGGGCTAGGCGGAACTTCCATTTTTCCTGGTCCTGGCGCAGGGCCGTCAGCTGGTGTTGGAGCGAGTTTTTGGCGGATGCATCGGTGCTCGCGAGTTCGGCCTCGAGGCGAGTCACGTCGTTATCGGTGGTGGCCTGGCGGGTATGGAGCCATGATTGGATGGCGCGGTTATAGACCGGCACGAACGCGTCGAACCCGAGGGCGCGCGGCGCTTCTTGAGTCTCGCGGTGGCAACTGGTTCCGAGCAGCGCGATGGCGGCCAGTAGCGGCAGGGACAGGCGTATCAACCAGCGGCGCATCATCATCGGTAGGTGGTGAATTTTTTCGGGTCAAACGCCTCGCGCACGGCTTCGCCGACGAAGGTGACGAGGACTAAGAGTCCGACGAGCACCGTGAAGGTTGAGGTGACCAACCATGGGGCGGAAAGATTCGAGAGTCCATCGTTGAGCAGGCGGCCCCAGGTGGCGTATTCGGGAGGCAGGCCGAAGCCGAGGTAATCGAGCGAGGTAAGCGAGAAGACGAGTCCGGAGACGGTGAAGGGCACCAGGGTGACGATGATGGAGAGAGTGTTAGGCAGCAGGTGGCGGAAGAGGATGCGCGGAGTGCTGGCCCCGAGCACCCGTGCGGCGGCGATGTAATCGCGCTCTTTGTCGCGGTAGGCGGCGGTGCGCATCAGGAAGGTCATGCCCATCCAGCCGAAAAGCACGAGAATCGTCAGGATGACCGGCAGGCCCTTGAATTGCTCGGGCACCATGCTGGAGAAGATGATGACCACGAACAGGAAAGGCATGTTAGAGAAAATCTCGATCACACGCTGCACGGCAAGATCGAACCAGCCACCGAGGTAGCCCATCATCATGCCGATGGTGACGCCGAGCAGATAGACGATGGGCAGGTAGATCAGCGCCGCTTTGAAATTCACCTGCAAGCCGCCATAGAGGTAAGCGAGCACATCGTAGCCTTGCGAAGTGGTGCCGATCCAGTTGCCGGTCTCCGGCAGCGGCGGCGCGGGGTGGTATTTCACGGCACGCAGCGCGCTGGTTTTGAGTTGGAGAAACGCCTCCTTCTCACCCGCGCCGGTGTATCTATCGGAAACGAGTTTTCCGCCCTGATACTCGGCGCTGTAAACGGGAGTGCCGTTCTCATTCCAGCCATCCGCCGGGCCTGTTAGGACGCCATC
>JBDLWH010000082.1:0-3334 GCA_039804325.1 Verrucomicrobiota bacterium | reverse complement strand
CCCATCCTCCTCGGACTGCTCCTCTCCGCTCCCGTCTCGGTTTGGACCAGCCGCAGCCGCTACGGCAAAGCCCTCGCCCAACAAAAAATCCTCTCAACCCCCGAGGAACTCAACCCGCCACCCGTTATCCTCCTCGCCGATGCCGCCAACGCCGCCGTCGATCCCGCTCTCGACGCCGCCGTCGAGGGTCGCCGCGGCATCATCTCCGCCGTGGTCGATCCCTACGTCAACGGCGTGCATGTTTCGCTCCTCGAATACGCTGAACTCAACGAAGCCGACGAAGCGCTGGCCGAGCGCTGTCTGACCGCCGGCCCTGGCGACCTATCAAATAATGAACTCGCCGAGCTACTCTATCTTGCCCCCGCCATGCTCATGATGCACCGTGCGGTCTGGCTGCGCTCCTCCGAGGGCATCCATTCCGTTTGGACCCTCGCGGTGGAAAGCTACCGCAGACGCCTCGATCAAAACCTCCTCCCCGAAACCATCTAGCCCCAATTACCCCATGCTCCAAATTAACCCCGACCTCACCGACCTCCTTGCCGACGCCACTGCTGGCCTCCTCAATCGCCTCCAATCCAAGGCAACCATCATCGCCGCCGCCCCAGGACGCGTCAACCTCATCGGCGAACACATCGACTATTGCGACGGCTTCGTCATGCCCTTCGCCATCGACCGCTACATCGTCATCGTCGGCTGTGCCAACGGTACCTCCCAAGCCCGCATCGCCGACAACACCTTCCCCGAAGTCGTCACTCTCGACCTCTCACAACCCCAACAGGAAGGCTCGCCAAAATGGTCCAACTACCTCCGCGGCGTCATCCGCGGGTTCCAAGATCGCGGCCACCACATTCCGGGATTCGACGCCTTCATCCTCTCGTCCGTCCCCGGCGGTGCCGGCTTGTCCTCGTCCGCTGCCCTCGAATGCGCCACGGCCACCTTTCTCGAAGGACTCCTCGATACCCGACTCGACACGCGCGAAAAAGCGCTACTCTGCCAGAAAGCCGAGCACGATTTCGCCCATGTCCCGTGCGGCATCATGGACCAGTTCGCGTCCGCCTTCGGCAAGGTCAATCGCCTAGTGCTCATCGACTGCCAATCAGGCGAACCGGAACTCGTCCCCTTCGATAACCCAGACCTCACCGTCTTGGTTGCCAATACCATGGTGCACCACGAACTCTCCGATGGGGGCTATGCCGCACGCCGCAAACACACCGAGGTGGCCCTCGCCCAGCTCGGCAAAGCCTCATGGCGCGATGTCACCTCCGCCGATGTCCAAACTCATTGGGAACAACTCGGCGACCCCGTCAATCGCCGCGCACGCCATGTGGTCGGCGAAATCTCCCGCACCATCGCCGCCGCTGCGGCCCTCGCGAGAAACGATTTCGAAACCCTCGGCCCACTCATGGCCGCTAGCCACGATTCCCTGCGCGACGACTTCGAAGTCTCCTGCAAGGAACTCGACATCATGGTCGAAATCGCCCGCAAAATCGGCCGCAACGGCGGGGTCATTGGGGCCCGCATGACTGGCGGCGGCTTCGGCGGCTCCACCGTCACGCTCTGCGAATCACGCAAGGCATCGGAAATCGCCACCACTCTGGCCACCGAATACGAAAAGACCACGGGCATCACTCCCCAAATCTTCGCTTCACGTCCGTCACAAGGAGCCCACCTCGTCCTTTAATGCCTCTGACCAGCGCTCGCTCCCCGGCACACGCCGGGGCGCGAAGCGCAACGTCGCTTTTCAAGCAAACCACTCGGAAGTGATAAACGACCTAACCGTTGCTTTGCGCGTCATTTCCCTCGCTCCACCGCATGCCCACCACCGTGGCGGCTAACTCGTGAAATGCCTCAGCCACCGAGTTCTGACCTGATGGTAACAGGGCAACGGGCACCCCGCCATCGGCGCGTTCGCGCGTCAGCGAGTCGAGCGGAATCCGCCCTAACATCGGAACCCCTAGGGATTCCGCCTCACGCACCCCGCCGCCATCTCCAAAAAGAAAGTATTTTTTGCCCGCGTCGCACACAAACCAAGCCATATTTTCAATGATGCCAAGTATCGGCACATCGACCTTGCCGAACATGGTTGCCGCCTTGCGCGCGTCAATAAGCGCGACTTCCTGAGGCGTGGTGACGATGAGCGCCCCGTCCACTGCCACGGTTTGCACAATGGTAAGCTGAATGTCACCCGTGCCAGGCGGTAAATCGAGTATCAGATAGTCGAGTTCGCCCCAGGCAACCTGACGCAAAAACTGCCGAGTGTAGCGAGTGGCCAACGGACCACGCACGATGACGGGAGATCGGTCATCTAGCAAAAACCCCATGGACATCAGACGGATGCCGTGCGCCTCAATCGGGATGATCTCGTCCCTGTCGTTCGCCAAAAGCGGCTGCCGAGTCCCAAACATCTGGGCTATCGAGGGCCCATAAAGGTCGCAGTCACAAAGCCCTACCTTCGCCCCCGTGGCGGCCAGCGCGACGGCAAGATTGGCCGCAACAGTGGATTTGCCGACGCCACCCTTGCCCGAGGCCACCGCTATGATGCGCTTGACCCCCGGTATCGGGGTGGGGACGGCAACAGGGACACCTGCCCCACCGACCGCTCGCGCATCCTTGACGGCTATATCGACTTGCACCGTGCCCACCTCGGGCAAACCATCCAACACCGCATGACAATCACGAAAAAGTTGCTCGGGAACTTTAGGGTCGCGGGTTTCAACCTCAATACGAACGGTGGTTAGACCAACCTCGCACCGCACGTCCTTCACAAAACCAAAATCCACGATGTCCCTGGAAAAACCGGGGTAGCGAACTTGGCGAAGAGCTTCTCTGATGAATTCTGGTCTCATGGGCGGCGGAACTTTCGCTCATTTGCCGCCACACGCAATCACAGAGTGCCCCTTAATACGCCATCCCTCCAAACCTAGTGGAACCCGCCAATCTGAAAAAATGCATCTGGACAATGGGGATTCCGCCACCAATTCTGAATGAAACAACTTCAAAAACATCTTCAATCATTGTTTGAAAATCCTCCCTAAATAGGTTTAACAGACATCACGGTCATTGCCCACCATCTCGACCTTACACCTTATTGGCTCGCCTCACCTCTGACGCTCCTCCCTCGACCCAACCATTTCAATCCCCACCTTCGCTCACATACGGTTTTTACGCCAAACTCCCTCCAACCAGCGCACCGCCATGAAAATTCATCTCATCTCCAATTGCCTGCCAAAACCCGTCAGCGGCAAACACCCACGTTATGTCGCTCACAGTTGCCTGGCCGCCGTGTCGCTCGGACTCATCAGCTTCGCTTGCAACCATTCTCATTGCCTAGCTC
>JBDLWH010000081.1:0-3700 GCA_039804325.1 Verrucomicrobiota bacterium | reverse complement strand
GTAGTCCTGCTAAAAACTGGTGCGCTCCGTTGTTAGAAAAGGGCGCTGCCGTGACGGTTGGCAATGTGTATGAACCTTACCTGCACCTCACTCATGATTTTGGGTTGCTTCACGAGTCTTTGTTAGCCGGTGATTGTTGGGGTGAAGCCTGTTGGAAGGCAATGCCTGCTACCTCCTGGCAGGGCGTGGTGCTAGGAGACCCGCTTTACCGACCGTTCAAACACCTCGACGGCAGTGGCCAGCGCACCGCGTCCGACAATGATTTTCGCGCGCTGCGTGCCGCCGCCTTGCGCTGGCCGGCTGATTCCACCGAGCGGCGCAAGCAGCTCGACAAGGCCACCGTGCGCACCAAGAGTGGCGTCATCGCCGAAGCGCTGGGGTTAGATTTTGCGCAACAGGGGTTGACTGCCGAAGCGGCCATGCGTTTCCGCAGCGCCAAAGAATACTATCCGAAAACCGAAGATCAACTCCGCCAGGATTTCCACCTCGTCGCCATCGATCGCGCGGCCTCGCGCAAAGACATCGCCGTGAGATCCCTGCACGACGCCCAACTGCGCTATGGGGCGATCCCCGAAACCGAGGCCCTCAAAGGGTGGCTCGATATACTTGACCCACCCCCAGCGCCAAAGAAACCATGAGCTTCTATCAACTCCTGACATGACTTACGGATTTTTATTAGAATCTATCTGGCACCCGCCACTCGCCTTTGCGGAATGCGCGGCCAGCGCGCTGCCTGCCGAGTTGGAACTCCAAGCACTTTGGTTTGCGGGTGCTTTTGGCAGGAACTTTCGAACCACTGCCGGCAAACCCGTACGGATCTTGCAATTTGGCGAGTGGAACCGATGCGCCGGTCCGGATTTCATCCAATGCGCTGTGGAGATCGATGGTCAAACGCATGGGGGGCCATTAGAGTTAGACCCTGATTCTGCGGCCTGGGAAGCCCACGGACACGCGACCAATCCGGCATTTCGCGACGTGGTGCTTCACGTGGTTTTCCAAGCGGGCGGGCGGCAGAGTTTTATTCGGACGTGCGACCATCGTGAGGTGCCCCAGGTGGTCATCACCGGGATGCAACTCTCCGACGCGTTGAACCGGCCGCAGCGCGAGGTCGCCATCGCCCACCCTGGGCGCTGCATCTATCCGCTGAAACATCTGCCCACCGGGGCGATTGAATGCCTGCTCAACGATGCTGCCGCCCATCGGGCGAATCTGAAAGCCGCGCGGTGGCTGAAAACGGCTGACGCCCACGGTCGCGATGCCGCCTTGTTTCAGGCAAGCGCGGAAACCCTCGGCTACCACGGCAACTCGCTGGCCATGCGCTTGCTCGCGCAACGAGCCCCGCTCACCTTGCTGCGCGACGAAGGTGCCGCTGCAGAGGCTGTGCTTTTCGGCACCGCCGGGTTTCTCTCACCCGATCTGCACGACCACGCGCCACCCGAAACGCGTGATTACCTGCGCGGATTGTGGGATTTATGGTGGAAAAGCCGGGCGCGCTGCGAAGTGACCCCCAAGTTGGCCATTCCTTGGACGACTCACGGCCATCGCCCGGCCAACCACCCGCACCGGCGCGTCGGTGCCCTAGCCGCCCTGGTCGAGGCGTGGCCGCAATACCGGCGCCTCGCGCTGGCGCGCCCGTTCGCGGTCAAACCGCTTGTGGATTTCCTCCATGCCCTCGATCACGAGTTTTGGGCCAAGCACCACACCCTCACATCGGCGGAGTCCGCGCGGCGAGTGGCCATCTTCGGGCGCGCGCAAGCGATGGAGCTTATCGCCAACCATCTAGCACCCATGGCCCTCCATGAGGGAGGCATGACGTTACAAGCCTATCAGAAATTGCGTAATGCCTCGCCTAACGACAAAGTGAAACGCTGTGGGTTGCGCTTGTTTGGTTCGCACAAAGCCGCTCAACCATGGACGCGCCGCCTCTGCCATCATCAGGCATTGTTACAGGTCTATCAAGATTTTTGCCTTGAGGATTTCTCAGATTGTCATGCCTGCCCCTTCCCCGAACAACTCCTGCAATGGAAATGAGCCCTGAACTCACCATCACCCTCAATGGCGTGCCCCACCCCATGGGCGCACCGACCCCGTTGGACCAACTCCTGGCCAGCCTAGGACTCGCCTCAAAACCCGTTGTGGTCGAACTCAATGCCCAAGCGGTTTTCCCACGCGATTACCCGCAAACCGTCGTTCTCCCAGGGGCCCGCATCGAAATTGTCACCCTCGCCGCCGGTGGATAACGCACAAAAATAAAACTCGCAGAATCGTTGATCTGTCGCTCGGTGATTAGTGAGTTCCGGCCTTGCCAAACTGCGGAAACGCCATACCCTCACCGGCGAGCAGTTTTTTCCAATCTCCAGAGCCTAAATCCGGTCGAATATTTGATGATCCACGCCTTTCTTGCGGGTGGTGGATAGGATCGGCGGCCAAGGAAACCGGAACGTACTGACTCACGGGCGGCGGCGCAGGCCGGTATGTTCTGACAAGGTGGGGTTTCTATCCGCAAGCCGTTGCGGCGCTCCACCCCGGCACCCATAAGCCGGTTTGTCGGGTGCATGTCGGTTGGCACTAGGTGCTTCCAGCACTGCCGGACTTTTCGAGTCCATCGCGCCGGGCCGCCTGAAACCATGACCCCAATGACACCATGTCAAACGCAACAGAAAATCCCCGTCAATCGGGAGACAGCCAGCGCCGGCGTTCACGCGGCGGCAGAAACCGTAATAACAACCAAAACGACACCCGTCGCAGTGGCGAGCGCGAATCCCGCGAATCGCGCGAATCGCGCGAGATCCGTGAATCCCGCAGTTCGGGCCGAGCCGAAGAATTTCGACCGCAAAGTCCGAGATCTTCGCGCAGTGTGCCACCGCCCCAACTGAGTTGGTGGCAGAAGGTGCTTAAAGCCATTGGGCTTTACAAGGGGCCCAAGCCGCCAGTGCGTCACGAACGCAAGCCCGAGGAAATCAAGCCTCAGGGGAATGCGCGTCCGGCGAAATCCAACGTCCGCAATGCCCGCACTCAGGACGGCACCCCAACTGAGAAACCCGAGGGAAGTCCGGCACCACGAGGCAATCGTGGCGGCGAGCGTGCCCGAGGAGGCGACCGGTCCACCGTGGAATCTCCGCGCGTTTATGTGGGGAACCTGTCCTACGACGTAAGCGAACAAGACCTCCAAGAGCTTTTCAAAGGCATTGGCGGCGTGCGCAACGTGGAAATCGTTTACAATCGCAGCACCCATCGGTCGAAGGGCTATGGCTTTGTCGAAATGCTCCACATGGACGAAGCGATTCGCGCCGTGGAAGTGCTTCACGACCAACCGTTCATGGGCCGAAAATTGACGGTGTCGGGAGCCAAATCCAAAGGCCAGGACGATCGTGAGGACCGTGACGAGCGTGATGAACGTCCTGAGCGCAATGCGCGCCCGGTGGTCGTTGCTCCGCGTCCGGCGTCCGCTGCGGTGGCGGCCCCTGCCGAAGCCCCTGCCGAAGCCCCTGCCGAAGCGGTCATCCCCACCATCGTGGAAACCGTTCAAGAGATCCGCACCGAGGATGCACCCACCACGGCCAGCGCCGAGGACGCATCGTCGCATGCCCCTGCCAAGAGCGAAGTCGGTTGATCGTATTTTCCATTACTCCGACTCGCACCCGCCCGGCTTTGCCGTGGCGGGTTTTTTTGTGGACCTCAAGGGGAAAAAATAACATTC
>JBDLWH010000080.1:0-4461 GCA_039804325.1 Verrucomicrobiota bacterium | reverse complement strand
GCCCACCATCGTGCCGCCGATTGCCAGGCCGAGGAAGAGCGTGCTGATATTGGCGATTTCGTTTTCGCTGCACTGGGTGAGCCGGGGAACCACGCCGCTCATTTTGAGGAAATTTCCTAGCATGATGGATCCCATCAACGCCAGCCCCTTGGGAGCAATGATGCCGGTGATCACCACAACGAGGATAGGGAACACGATCAGGGCGGTCTTCGATACCTTGGTTTTGGCCGGTGGAATCGGCGTCGCGCGTTCCTTCTCGGTGGTCATCAAGCGCATGATCGGCGGTTGGATGATGGGCACCAAGGCCATGTAGGAGTAGGCTGCCACGGCCAGCGCTCCCACCATCGACGGGTCAATCTTGCCGAGACCGGCGAAAAGGTTGGAGACGTAGATCACCGTGGGACCGTCACAGGCACCGATGACAGCGATGGAAATAGCGGTTTCCTTGATCTGCGCGGGGTTGATGCCCGGAATGTGAGGCAGGATGAGCAACGCGACCATGAGCGTCAGGAAAATCCCCAACTGTCCCGCCGCACCGAAGAGAATCATTCTCGGACGTGCCAGCAGCGGCGTGAAATCCGTCATTGAGCCGATGCCCACGAAAATGAGCAGCGGGAACAGCTCATTGCCGATGCCCATATCATAGAGCGTTCTCAAGAAACCCTCATGGTCCATCACGTCGCTCAGCGGCAGATTCACCAGCAGGCAGCCGAATCCGATCGGGATCAGCAGCAGTGGCTCGACTCCTTTCTTGATGGCCAGCCAGAACATGGTCAGTGCAATCCCGATCATGACCAAATTGGGCAGACCTGCGGGGGAGATGAAGAACTTGGCACCAGCCGCAAGGGCATTGATCGCGTTGGCAATGGCGTCGATCACTTGCTCCCTCCGTTCTTGTTCGTGTCGCAGAGACGGTTAAGCCAGCCGATGAGGATGGCGAGAACCCAGAGGGTGAGCAGGGTGCCCCCCATGCCAACGAGGAGCATGGTAAGACCGAATGTCATGTTGTCCATTTGATAGGTAGCGGTGTGATGTGAGTTAGAGTTTAGCTGCCTGACCGGCCCACGGATCGAATGGTTGGAGCGCCGGCAGGTGATTGCTGACGCGCAGGCTGAAGGGCGAGTTTTACTCCGTCAAGTCACCCTTTTGGGTTTTTACACGCCTGCCATCTGAGTTCTTCAGTCAAACGGGGAGGGGCAAATCACCTGTTCCCGACCTTGCGTGCGGCGCGTGAAGCGTTTAGAACGCCGCCAACAAGCAAGCCATGGCAGCGGATTACACAGAAGACGACATCAAATCATTGGACTGGCGCGAGCACATCCGCATGCGTCCCGGCATGTATATCGGCAAGCTCGGCGACGGATCATCGCCCGATGACGGGCTATACATATTGCTCAAAGAGGCGGTAGATAACGCGATTGACGAGCACATCATGGGATACGGCAAGGAGATTCGCGTGGTGATCAACGATGGCGGGCGGGTGGAAGTCCGGGATTTCGGACGTGGCATTCCTTTGGGCAAGTTGTTTGATTGCGCCGCGCAAATCAACACGGGTGCCAAGTATGACAGCGAGGCATTCAAAAAAACCGTCGGCCTCAACGGCGTGGGCATCAAGGCGGTTAACGCTCTATCGGAATTTTTTGAAATCCAAGCGTGGCGCGAAAAAGAGACCAAGGCGCTCGAGTTTTCCAAGGGGGTGCTCACGGTGGATATGAAACGTCCGCGGCGCGACGCCGGAGTGAATGGCACACGTTTAGCATTTGAGTTAGACCGGACGATATTTCCCGCCAAGGCGAAATACAAGGATGTGTTTGTGGAGAAGATGTGTCGGTATTATTCCTATCTGAATCCGTCGCTGACGGTGATATTCAACGCAAAGAAGTATCGCTCCAAAGACGGGTTGCTCGATTTATTGCGCGAAGAGATGGAAAATGAGGCGTTGTATGCGCCGATTCATTTGGTAGGCAAGGACATCGAGATTGCCTTCACTCACAGCCCCGAGAGCAGCGAGGAATACTATACGTTTGTCAACGGGCAAAACACCTCGCAGGGGGGCACTCATTTAGCAGCATTTCGCGAGGCTCTGGTGCAGGTGATTCGGGGGTTTTACAAGAAGCAATACGAGCCATCGGACATTCGGGCCGGCATTGAAGCCGCGGTTTGTGTCCGCATCGTGGAGCCAGTTTTCGAGTCGCAGACGAAAACCAAGCTCGGATCGACGACTATCGCGCCAGGCGGTGAGTCATTGCGCACGTTTATTGGGAATTTTCTCAAGCAAAACCTCGATAACTATCTGCACAAGCATCCACAGGTGGCCGAGGCGATTCAAAGGCGTATTCTGAGCGCCGAGCGTGAGCGCAAGGATCTCAAAGGGATTCAGAAGATTGCGCGTGAACGATCGAAGCAGGCCAAGGTGCATAACAAAAAACTGCGTGATTGCCGGGTTCGATTTGACAGCAAGCACAAGCGCCGCGACGAATCCACGCTCTTCATCACCGAGGGTGACTCCGCGTCGGGCTCTATCACCAAGAGTCGCGATGTGGAAACCCAGGCGGTATTTTCGCTACGGGGGAAGCCCCTGAATACGTTTAGTCTGCCGCGCAAGATCGTTTATGAAAACGAGGAGTTCGCGTTGCTGCAGGCCGCGCTCAACATTGAGGACGGCATCGAATACCTAAAATATAACAAGGTGGTCATTGCCACCGATGCCGATGTGGACGGCATGCATATCCGGCTATTATTGCTCACCTTTTTCCTGCAATTTTTCCCGGAGATGATACGAGACGGGCATTTGTATATCCTGCAAACGCCGCTTTTTCGGGTGCGTAACAAGAAGGAAACTCTTTATTGTTATGATGAAGCCGAGCGTCAGAGAGCGATTGCCAAACTTGGAAAGAACGCTGAGATCACGCGCTTCAAGGGGCTTGGGGAGATATCGCCCGATGAGTTTAGCTTCATGATTGGGCCTGACATGCGCCTTGACCACGTGGCATACGAGGAAGGCAAGGGTGTGAAGGAGTTGCTCGCATTCTACATGGGTAAAAACACGCCTGAGCGCCAAGAGTTCATCATCGGCAACCTGCGCGGTGATGTGGACAAGCAGGTGGCTTGAGGCAGTACCACCTTGAAATCAAGGCGCATCGGGCGGGCGAGTAGGGCAAAGCATGACAAATTTATGGGTATGGGTATGCTGGTGCTGCCGCGTTGGATGTGTAAAGTCGCACCGTTGACCACACCCTAGCCCCCCATGAAAATACTCATAGCCGAAGACGATTACACATCCCGGACGATTCTCACAGGAGTATTGCGTGCGGGTGGTCATGAAGTGATCCAAACTGAGAACGGAGTTGAAGCGTGGGAGAAACTCCAACAGCCAGGAGCGCCCCGATTGGTGATTCTTGACTGGATGATGCCCGAAATGGACGGCATGGAGGTTCTGGGTCGGGTCCGCTCCATGCCAACCGACTGCCCACCCTATATCATTATGCTCACGACCCGGAGTGGACCGGACGAAATCGTTGCCGGCCTCAAGCTCGGCGCTAACGATTATGTGACCAAGCCGGTTGAGGCCGCAGAAATTCTCGCTCGTGTGGAGGTTGGCCAGCGATCGATTGATCAGGAGTTGGTTCAGCACCGGCTACGCGTCAATGCGCAGAATTACCGGGTGCATGCTAGCGCACAAATTGCCGAGTTGCAAAATGCGTTGGCGGCTAAGGATAAAGAGTTACGCCACGCCCAGGCGGCCTTTCGGATGTTGGAGTCACGCATGCTTGCGGGATATTGATTTGTGTTTCAAACGAGTGTGCTGCGCGGCTGGTATGCCCATGGCCATATCATAGCCAGTGCGCCACGACACGCAAAATTTGCGGTGTTTTTTTCTGTTGCGCAAAGTGATGGGTTAGTCGATAGGTAGTCACGTGAAAAAGATATTCGTTCTATCATCGTTGGTTGGGGTGGCTTCGTTGTTGAGCAGTTGTGTCGTGGACCCCTATGGAAATGTGATTCCTCTGCCGCCGGTGTATGCAGGAGGGATGGGATATTATGACGGTCCGGTGGGTCCCTATGGGGCACCGTATTTCGTGTATGGCAGCACACACTACTACTCATACGGTGGTCGTTATTGTTATTATGATCGTGGCCACAGGGTATATGTCCCTCATTTGCCGTCAGGTGGACATTATTACCGCCACGACAACCACAGATCACCGCGCGGCTATGGTTCTCACGATGCCCATGGCTCCCAGCCTCACAGAGGCACCCCAAACTACCCGTCTCGTGCTCATTTCTCCGGCCCGCAAAACTCACTGAGCAACCCGCAATCGTCTCATGGGCCGCAATCGTCCCATGGGCCGCGCCAGTCTGGTGGGCCGCAATCGTCTCATGGGCCGCGCCAGTCTGGTGGGCCGCAATCGTCCTATGGGCCGCGCCAGTCTGGTGGGCCGCAATCGTCTCATGGGCCGC
>JBDLWH010000079.1:0-3801 GCA_039804325.1 Verrucomicrobiota bacterium | reverse complement strand
GTTCATCGACTCGCCGACGACCTGGGCGAGGAAGAATCCGGGTTTCGCGGTGAAGTGGTCGGGGAGTTCGGCGTATTGGCAATCCTGTAGCCACAGTTCTTTGCTGAAGTCTCCGGCGGCGATCTTGATGTCGAAGATCGGAACGGCATTCGGACAATCAGCCGCTTCTTCAGGCGAAAGGATGGGGAATGGATAGGCGGGAGGAGTTTTGGGGATTTCGGGTTCCTCGAATTCCGGTAGGAGGGCACCGGCTCCTTGCGTTTGGAGGTAGAGGTTGGTCTCGGGATCGGTGGAATAGACGTAACAGCCCTTGTTTCCCCGGGTCATCAGGGTGCGGTAGGTGTTCTTGATGATGAGGTCGGCTTTGTCGCGGGCGGCGGCGGAGTCGGGCATGAGCAGGCCTTTGTAGCCCTTGATGGAGGAGTCCCCGCCGGAGCGTTTGGCAGCGTCGGTGACGATGAAATCGACGCGTTTGCCGGTTTGCGGGATGTTGAACTCGATCGCCACCTCGACGGTGTGTGGAATCCCAACATCCTCCCGCACGGTGTCCATGTGCCGGAGGGAATTCTTCCAAGACGCCAACTCGCTGGGGCCAACGGATTTCCCCAGCGCGCCCCGGAAGGATTCGTGAACAATCTCCTCGATCCGGTTGGAAAGCATATCCTCCCGGAATTGGGATTTGTTGGCGAGGTAGACGATCATGTTAGTTCGTCGGGTCGAGCTCGCGGAGGAATGTCAGGGAAGCGGATGGCGGCACGTGGAGGGAAAGGCTGAATTCCAAAGATTGGATAGACTGAAATGGACAGACCGGGGAGGTCTTCGGCAATCATTGGTTGGAGGCTAACGGTTGGGAGATCTGGGGAAAGGCAAAAAATGTGGAATGTGCACAAAAGTCATCCCGAGGTGGCAAAACCCGCGCTTGCCACAGCCAAGCGCAGACGGTCGCGGATGAACGGGTTGGCAATATGCTTAAAATTCCATGTCACAAGATAGTCGATTCGGTGAGCCGACGCTGCCGCAATGTGAAGCGCATCCGATGCGGCCTTCGGCGGAACGATTCCGGACACGACCAACTGCCGAGCCAGTTCCAATCCTTCGTCTGGAAGCGGCAATAGTGGAATGTCCTTAAGCAGATTCAGCCTGTCGACGGCCATCAGGGAATCTCCCTTGCCTGCCTCGTCAATGGTCTCAAGTGACGTGAACAGGTCAAAGTGGGGCAGGTGGTTGGTTAGGCCCCTAGCTTCGGGTCGTAGTCTTTGGGGGCGCGGATGATTTTTTCGATGCCGAGTTTGCTTACCAGATTTCCGGCGCTGGAGCGCCCCTTGATACCGAATTCGGCGAAGTGAAGTGGGCGAATGAGGTTGCGCATGCGCAGGGCGGGCTTGAGGTGAACTAACAACATCTGAGCTGAGCTCTCCTCGTTAGTTTTGTGAACGGCGAAGTAGAGGATGCGGGTGCCGGGCGTGCCTTTGGTGAGATCGTATTCTTTGTCGCGCGTGACGCCACCGATGGTGAAGCGTTTGGCTAGGATCACGCCGTCGCGTCCGTCTCGATAGATCATGGAATAAATCAGGTCTTCGTCCTTGCGGAAGATGGCGACGCGTAACGGTTTGTGGCCGACAAATCCTTTCTCGGCCACCTTCATGACGCGCACCTTGCCATCCTGGGTGAAGCAGATGAGGTCATCGATCGTGGAGCATTTTTCGATAGGTTCACCATCTTTTTTCAGGCCGTAGCCGGCAAAGCCGTTTTTGGCGTCCAGATAGAGCATCTCGGTGGCGGCAACGACTTGCATGCGATCCACCCGATCGAACGACGCGATTTCAGTCCGGCGCTCACGCCCGGAGCCATATTTTTTTCCGAGTTCCTGATACCAGCGGATGGTGAATGGGGTGAGGTTGCGCAGGTTTTTCTCGGCTGCCGCGATGGATTTTTCCAGGCCGCGGATTTCCTCGTCGGCTTTGAACGCGTCAAACTTCGAGATGCGCTTGATTTTAATTTCGGTGAGTCGGGCGAGATCCTCCTCGGTGACTGAGCGTTTGAGCAGGTGCTTGAAGGGGAGCAATCCGTCGTCGATGGCTTTGAGCACTGCCGACCAGGTTTCGCATTCTTCGATGTCGCGATAGATGCGTTTTTCGATGAAGATCTTTTCTAACGAGCTGAAGTGCCATTTTTCGGCGAGTTCGGCGAGTTGGATTTCGAGTTCTTGTTTGAGGAGCTCGCGCGTTTGGGTGGTGGTGCGGCGCAAAATATCTGAGACGCCGAGAAAAAGGGGTTTGCCATCGACGATGACGCAGGCGTTAGGGGAAATGGTTAGTTCGCAATCGGAGAAGACAAACAGGGCGTCGCGCGTGGTCTCGGGGTCGGCGCCGGCTGGCAGATAGACGAGGATATCGGCATTGGCCGCCGTGTTATCCTCGATTTTGGCGATCTTGATTTTGCCCTTATCGGCGGCGGTTACGATAGAATCCATGAGGGCGCCGGTGGTGGTGCCGAAGGGGATTTCGGTGATGCGCAGCAGGCCTTTTTTTTCGAGAGAGATGCGGGCGCGCACACGCAGTTTGCCGCCGCGTAGGCCATCCTTGTATTCGGAGGCATCCATGATGCCGCCGGTGGGAAAGTCCGGCAGTAACGTGAACGGCTCGTCACGCAAGACCGCCACCGCCGCGTCGATGAGTTCGAGAAAATTGTGAGGCAGCACCTTGCACGCCAGCCCCACGGCGATGCCCTCGACGCCCTGAGCTAAGAGCAAGGGGAATTTCACCGGCAACGTGTCGGGTTCCTTGCGCCGCCCGTCGTAACTGGGCAACCACTTGGTGGTTTTCGGATTGAATACCACATCGAGGGCAAATTTCGTGAGGCGAGCCTCGATATAGCGGGGAGCGGCCGCGCCATCGCCGGTGAGCGTGTTGCCCCAGTTCCCCTGGGTGTCGATGAGCAAATCCTTTTGGCCGAGGCCGACGATGGCGGCACCGATGGATTGGTCGCCGTGCGGGTGATAGTTCATCGTGTTGCCCACGATGCCGGCCACCTTGTTGTAGCGGCCGTCGTCGAGTTCGTCCATGGCGTGGAGGATGCGGCGCTGGACGGGTTTGAGGCCGTCGTCCAAATGGGGCACGGCGCGCTCAAGGATGACGTAACTGGCGTAATCGAGGAAATAATCCGAATACATGGAGCCAAGCGAGGCATGGAGGTCCGGGTCGTGCGTCATCGTGGGCGGATGCTTACCGGGCCAGCGAGTGTGGCGCAAGCCCAGGGTGCAATGAGCAGGGTTTGCAGGAAGCGGAAAACAGGCTGATTGCTGGAATGAGTTGCTATGGGTGCCCGGGCCGTCTTGGATTCGCCCGCAAATGGTTGCCACCTCGCCACCTCCACCTTCATCCAAAGCGGTCGTTTTTGCCCGACGCAGCGTCAGCACCTTGGTGCTTTGGGCGCTGATTTCCGCCATTTTCATCAGTCGCTGGTCATGGGCCTATCTGGGGCTTGTGGGCGTGCTGACGCTCATTGCCAGCGTCGAATACTTTAGGATGTTACGCGCGGCGGGGGTGACGTGTTTTCCGCGCTTGGGCATGCTGCTCGCCGTCGGGTATTGCGGCGTGCTGCACGGTTATTTACTGCTAGGGAAGCAACCACCTTTGGATTTAGACGCGAGCGCACTGTTTATTGCGGTGGCGGCGGCGTTCATGTTGCAACTGCGGCAGCCGATTCGTGGATTGGACCCCTTGCTGGCCGTGGCGGCAAATGTCTTTGGCTTCATTTATATCGCGTTTCTTTTCAACTTTGCGGCGCGCCTTATTTTCC
>JBDLWH010000078.1:0-3728 GCA_039804325.1 Verrucomicrobiota bacterium | reverse complement strand
GGATTCGAATTCCGGCTCGGCGAATCCGCCACCCCAGCACAGCCCGCCCCCGGCCCCGCGGGAGTCGTCACCCGGGCGGTCCTGCTGCCCGCATCCGGCACCGTGACACTCCACACCGGCTATCACACGCGCGGCACCAACACCTGGAGTTATCATTTCCAGGATAAGCGCCGGATCGCGGGCTTCAAGCTCACGCTGCGCACCAACTTCCCCGAGATCAATTTTCCGGTTGGCACCGGCTCGCCCAGCCAGCGCGCGGCAATCGGCGATGGCTTCACGCTGGTGTGGGATTATCCCGATGTTCTGGCCGCGCCATCGATTGGCATGGACATGCCCAAGCGCCTGAACGCCGGGCCGGTGGCCGCGCGGATTGCGTTTTTTGCGCCGGTCTCGCTGTTATTTTTCACCACCATCATCCTGCTGGTCGGCACCATGAAGGGAACCCCGCTGCACCCGATGCATGTGTTTTTTATCTCCGCCGGGTTTTTCGCCTTCCACCTGCTATTCGCCTATCTGGTGGATCTCCTCCCATTGCTGCCGAGCTTCGGAATTTCTGCCTTCGCCTCCATGCTGCTGGTCTGCGGTTACCTCAAAGCCGTCGGCGGCAAGTTGTTGTTCAGCATCGCGCTGCCGGCGCAGGCGGTCTATCTGGTGTTGTTCAGCGCCTCGTTTTTCATCGACGGCTTCACTGGCATCACCCTAGCCGTCCTAGGGGTCATCACCCTCGCCCTGCTCATGTTCCTGACCGCCCGCACTGATTGGAAATCCCTCTTTACCAGGAAGCCCCCCGCACTGCCCGCGCGCCCCGTGTGACGGCAATCTATTCCGCAGGTTTTGAATCGATTGGCACCGCCCGCATGCAATGACAACCCGCACGATCATGATCGAACCGAAGCACATCCAACGATTCCTTGGCGCTCCCAGCACGCCGGTGGACCTCAAGCACGACCCGACCAACTGGATGGAAACCGACAATGCCAGGGGCCTCAGAAAAAGGCTGCCGAGCTGGGGCTCAGCGCTCCCGGGGCGCTCCCAGTGGTTGGCATTCCCGCGACACTCCAGTCGCCCATAAACCGGCATCGGTCACCACTCCTTGATGCGCCTTCAACGCCCGAATCAAGGCAGTGACGCAACGTCAGGATATGGGGCTGACTAAAGGTCTGGCTGTCGTCTGTCCCGTGCGATCAACCAACAAGTGTTTGCATGATTGAAGGTGACGGTGCCGTAGTGTCAAGCCACGTCTCGGTAAAGCTCGGCCAGGGCGATGGAAATACCGGCTTCCGGGAGATCGAGGATGGCATCCGGCCCGGAGAGGGTTTCCCGCCGGAAGATTGCGCCGTCTCTGCGGTGCAGCGTGAGGAAGGGTGCCTCTGTTTCGGCGAGAATATAGGTGCCAAGAGTCGGAATCGTGAGATAGTCGCGGAGTTTCTGGACTTCGTCATTGCGGCGGGTGGTCGGGCTGAGGACTTCGAGAATCACGCTCGGGGAATCGGTGAAAAGCGCGTCGCCCGGCACGGGCACGCAGATGATCATGCCGTCGGGATAGTAAAAAGCCTCGTCGCCCCCGCCAAGCGGCACCAGGAGCTTGAAATCGCTGCCGGTGGGGAAACAGGATTTTCCGGCAAGCTGGTTTCCGACCACACGAATGAAATTCCCAGCGATGCGCTGATGGTTGAGCGTCCCGCCGGACATGGCGTAAACATTGCCGGCCACGTATTCGTGGCGGATTTCCGAGGCAAGTTCGCCTTGGAGATATTCTTCCCGAGAAATCCGATTGTCCGCGATTGCCAGTGCCATTGGGTTACCGTTATCGGGAAATCCCCGCCTGCGCAAGCTCCAGAAAGCGCTCCAGAAAGTGGGAAGAGGCGCTGCCGCTGGGAAATGGACGGCTCGGGGCGATGGTGTTCGGCCCGCCCGCCAGGGAACGCCTGCAACTCAACGAAGAGAGCTTGTGGGCGGGGTGTCCCGTCGAGGCATGGCCGCCGGATTTCCGCAAACACCTCGGGGAGGTCCGCCGGTTGCTTTTCGCCGGGAAAAATGCCGAGGCTCAGGATAGCGGGACAGACCTGAATCAGGATACGCGTGGGGATGGCCCGAACAGGATAGCGGGACAGACCTCAGTAACGCTCGCGCCAAGCTGGGGCTTGGCGTTCCCGGGGCGCAGCTCCTTCAGGCGGGCGGGACCTGAATCAGGATACCGAGGCACAGGATAGCGGGACAGACCTCAGGATAGCGGGACCTGAATGGGGATGTTAACGGAAAAAAACCGCCGGGTCCGACGCGTGTTGCTTGGCATATAAGGATTGCGCACAAAGCTGGCTCGGCACTTAATCTGGTTCCCGCAGTTCAACACCTCCCCAAAAGTAAGCCCTATGAAAAAAACATTTGTTACCGTCATGTTTGTCAGTCTGCTCCCTGTGCTCGGACAAGCGCAAGCCCCCGCGGGGGATCAGAAAATCGACTACAAGGCGCGGCTCCAATCCGTGGTAAATATCAAGGAGAACATTGCCCGGCGCGAGGCTCGTTTCGAGGCCGTCCGCCAAGACCTACGCACCCTCGACGCACGAGTCGAGGAGCAGATCAGCTCTATCGTCAAAACTCTATCGTCGATGGTAGATTCGCAGGATTCGCGGACCCGAGTGGCAAACATCAAGGAGGACGTGATGAAATCACTGATACGCACGATGGGCGTCTATCGACAGAAGCGCATGGCAGTTTATGAACGCATGCGTAAAAACCCCGAAACGCCTAAGGAACAAAGTGATCTAGAGCTGAAAATCTTTGATGAGCGCATTGGCAAACGCATCGGTCAGGTGATGGAAATTGCTCGCTCCTTCCCCGGTCACGTCGATATCGCGAAGTATGAATCCGACGGTGATTCGTATTGGAGGGGGTGGTCGGGTGATCAAACGCGCATCAGCGAGGAATGGAAACAAAACCGCCGCGATGCCAACTCAGGTAAAGTAGCCCGCCGCGACTTGTTACAACAAATCGAAAAGTCGATAGTCGCCAATCAATCGCGACGAGCTGCCATCGCCGACAATCTCACTAGGCAAAAGCTCGACGAGCGTGAGTACACCGTGCAACAGGAGGAACTCGGCCGCATGGATGCAATCCTTGATCTGCTCCAGACCCAGCGCCGAGAACTGGCATTGCCCACCGTCGGGGCCGCCCGCGCACTTGGTCTCGATGAAGCTCAAGACGCAGAAGAAATGCTCGACGACACGCGCGCCGACTTGGCTAACGATTTTGCTTCGATCATGCGCAAGTTCTCCGAACTCGACGCCGAAGGACTCAAGATCCATGCCATGAAGGAAAACCTCAAGGCCCGCGAGGAGTGGCTCAAGAACAACGCCCCGCCGGCCCCCTAGGCGGTAAGGTTCGGCTGCTCAAGCATGCTGCAAACCAAACTCAACCAAAACACAAACCCTTCCGATCATGCCCCCCGAGTCCGCCAACTGTTGGATTTCCTTATCGCGCCACCAGCCAGTCTGGACTCGGTGTCGAACTGAATGCGAACGGCTCCATCCGGCGGAGGCAGGATAGCGGGACCTGAATGGCGCTGCTCAAAAAGGTGGCGCGCCACCGCCGGGGGCGCATGCCAAAGTGATGCGAAAGCCCCGCCCAAGCACAGCCCGACAGTCGTTCCTTGGCATCCAGCTTTCTCTACTCGTTGGCATGCGGCCTACGTCGAGGCCGCGCTACCTGCGCTGCTCGCACCGCCTGGC
>JBDLWH010000077.1:0-4393 GCA_039804325.1 Verrucomicrobiota bacterium | reverse complement strand
GGGCGGGTATCGTTTTCCGAGCTGCTGATCCAAAACTCACGATTTGTTGCATGATTTGACCGGTTCGGTCTTCGCTGCCATGGCTCCCTTGGGTTTTCGCAAATTGGACGCCTGCATCAATGGCTTCCTCATAGTGGTATTTCGTTAGAACCTGCAATCCCCCCATGCGGATTTCACAGCCAAACATCGTGTCTGCTGGACACCGCGTCACCACTGCGGCCAGCATGTCAGGTGCCAGAGCTTCGACATCCTCAGGCGTGAGCCTATTCTCAAAATAGCCTGCGAGCGTCGCGCGGGCCATCCCATCAGCATTGCGCGCAATGACTCGAACGACGGGCTGGACCAGCTTAGGATCGACCGATGCGAGTGAGGTTTGAAGCGGCCCGGCGAACAATGCCGCAGCCAATTGGCCATGAGTGAGCTGGATGGGGTCGGCCCAGTTGATCTCGTTAGGCGCGTCGGCGGTGGTTGCCACTGCGGAGAGAATCTCTGCTAGTGCGGGTTTCGCCTTAGCTCCCATTTGTTTAATCGAGCGAGCCGCCTGGAACCTCAGGCTGCGGTCTGGGTGAGAGAGTAACCGAACTAACACAGGTAGCGCCTCCGGCGTCTGAATATAACTAAGCGCTTCCACCGCTCCCCGGCTTTTGTTCACGTCTGGCCCATCGGCCATGGCGACGAGCTGGGATGCGAGATCCGCCGTGTGTGGGCGACGACTCAATTCTTCCGCAGCCCATCCACGAGCAATCGGTGACCAATCGCCCAAGGCTGTTAGCAATTCCTCTGTGCTCAGCGATTGGCGGTCGAGGTCAAAGCGCCCGGATGCGATCGCTGCGGTCACATCGGCTTTGCTCAGCGATTTGGCGGGATTGGCATCCTTGCCGGTGATGAAAAGTTTTTTAAGGGGCAAGGCATAGGTGAGGACATAGCTGGCCGTTGGGCTGAGGTTATTGTAGCTGCTATTTCCAAAATACGAATCGTCGTCGGTTTGGCCGGCTCCATATTGTTCGCAACCATCATAGGTGAATGAGCCATCGCAGCGGCGCACCAGATCGAGATGCCACGAGATTTTGCTGAAATAGGCGGTTAGTGCGTCAGGTCCGCCGGTGTTGGCTCCGAGGGCCCCCCAGAGATAACTGAACCCCTGGCCTGTGTGGCCATACTCGCGGTTTTGATAGGACGCGGTGACCATTTTGGCATAGTAGCGGGATTCCTCGAGGCGATTCTCTTGCAAGGTAAACATCAAGGCCGCCATCGAGTTTTTACCATTATTTTCATGGCTCGCCCAGGCTTCGTGCTCGCCGTAGGGGATGGCTCCCTTATCGACATAGTAACCAAAAAACTTTGACGCGCGTTCGATGGCAGGATCGATCTCTGGGTCATTCACGCCGCACTTCTTACCCATGACAATGGCCAAATTGCCTACCAACCCGGCAGCATTAACTGGGCCGTAGGGCGGGATGGATCCGTGGAGCTTGCCGGTTGAGGTGAGTTCTGAGATGCCGTGACCGAAGGTGCCAAACAGGCTTTGGCCCTTGGCCAGGGTGATCGTATATTGGTTGATGGCATGGAGAACTTCCTTGTCGCCAGTGGCGAGATAGTATTCACAGAGGAAGAGGTTGCTGTATCCCCAATCCCAGACGACCGAGCCGTCTTTGAGCTCCAGTTTCAATGTGCTAGGCCCTACCTGATGGGCAAACTCAGCTAATTTTGGATGATACTTGGCATCCCCCGTAGCTAACAATGCCAGACCATTCACTGCGCCAGCCCAGGAGTTTTCCAATGGCTCCTTTTCTAGCACTTTGCAGGCATCCTCAAAGATCCGTTTGGATTTCGGACAATCGAAGGGGGCGGTCGCGCTATAGGTGCCCATGACCTTGAGCTGGATCTGCACGGTCAGCGGTTTGCCGGCGCGCCATAAGCTCAACGCCAGAACGCCCGCGCTCGCATCGGTTTCTGCACCCTGAATCGCTTGGGCCAGGCTTTGGCGTGCGTCACAGGAGAACGCTTTGCCGCCAGCGCCAAGGATCACGTCATTGACGTGCACAACTCCATCAGCAGGCGATTGCTTGCCGACGTGGGTCACAAGGATTTGCCGAGCTGCCGTGGTCGTCCGCCCCTGCTGACTATCCAGGCTGTTAGCCGCCTTGGTGAATATCCATCCGCGCATGCCGGTCGAGCCGAGGTTATACGTTTGTGTGCGGTCCACCGCAACACCTTGGGTGAGATCTGGCGGTCGTGGTGGGTTCTCTGCTGCCTGACCAATGTGGCTCATCATGGCCATCGTCACCAATACCTGAGCGCTGCATGCGCGAATGTGATTCATCATTTAATTGGGTGTTAGCCGTGATTATGGTTTGGTTGATTCCTGCA
Source organism: Verrucomicrobiota bacterium (assembly GCA_039804325.1). Lineage (GTDB taxonomy): Bacteria > Verrucomicrobiota > Verrucomicrobiia > Verrucomicrobiales > Akkermansiaceae > Luteolibacter. Next base: position 2,023 of record JBDLWH010000077.1, on the reverse strand, counting down.
TCCAGACGGTCATGGCGCCTTTTTTGCGGTTCTGCCAAGCATAATAGGGAATAGCGGTTATCTTGACAGGACCTTTTCCTACAACCGTTGCGTTGCCTTCCAGCACGGTTACCCCGCCGAGCAGATCGGCGCGATGCCGCGCGGTCATCTCCCCATCACGCGGTAACACCATCTGCTTGAGATCCACATCCGGTTGATCCGCTGATTCTACACAATACACTATCGGCCCGCGCATCAAGGTGACCTTCCCACGATCGGCCTCAACTTTTTCGTTAGCATAGACGCGCCGTATCGGCATGGGCAGATCCAGTTCCACCACGTCGCCCGGTTTCCATGTGCGTTTCAGGTGGACATAACCGTCATCGCTCGGCGTAGCCGCAATTTTCTCGCCGTTCACGGTCAGGCCGATTGGCGGCGACTTGATCGCTTCGGGGCCAAAGCGGTAAAGATCGCTGGGCACCGGGTGGCCCAGCGCCCATCCCGGAATACGCAGATTCAAACTGAAATCAGTAGCTTGTTTCGGGCTAACCGTTAGCTTGACTTGTCCATCCCAGGGATACTCGGTTTGCTGGGTGAGTTTGAGAGCTGAGCCATCGTCCAATTTGAGGTTTGCCTCACCGGCGGCAAACAGGTTGACGAGGACTTTCTTGTGGGTCTGGGCATAAACCAAGCCGCCGACTTGAGGAATGATGCGGGCCATGTTGGTTGGGCAGCATGACAAGCCTATCCACGACCTGCGATCATTGCCATTCTCGCTGGCGAGCGGGTTTTGGTAGAAGAAGTGATCGCCGGTGATTGAGATCCCCGAGAGCATTCCGTTATAGAGTGTGAGTTCCATCACATCGGCAAACTTGGACTGCCCCTTGAGCAGGTTCATGCGGTATTGCCAGAACACATGCGCGATGGCCGCACACGATTCGTTATAAGCGGATTCGTTAGGCAACTTATAGGCGTCGCCGAACCCTTCGTCATCATATTGGCCGGTGCCGAGGCCGCCGGTGACATACATTTTGCGACCGACGACGTCGCTCCAGATGTTGTCGAGAGCAAGTTCGTAGCCTGGAGCATCCATGAAGCGCAGGGTATCGACCATGGAGGAGTATAAATAACCGGCGCGGACGGCGTGCCCAATGGCCTCATGTTGGTCGATGACGGGTTTATGGTCTTGCATGCGGCCATTGCGTAGCCGAAGGCGTGCGTGCCAGAACTCGCGTTGTTGTTCTGGGGTTGGTTTAGCTTCTGTAATGGCTGGCGTCGCCACGGATTTGGGGTCGAAGCGTTTGTGGGCACTGGTATGGTCGTAACCCCGTTCGTCGATGAAAAACTTAGCAAGTTGTAGATATCTGCGTTCGCCGGTAGAACGAAATAATTTGATAAGTGCTAATTCAACTTCTTCATGGCCATCGACGTCATAACGTTTATTGGGGCCGAAAACGCCATCCATGTGGTCGGCAAAGCGCTTGGCGGAATCGAGCACTTTGGGATCATGGGTGAGTTTTTGATGTTCGCCTGCCATTTCGAAGAAGTGGCCGGCATTATACATTTGGTGCTCAAGGCGCAGGTCATCCCATCGTTTATCTAGACCATTAACGATGAACCATGTGATAAGGAAGCCGTCTTTTTGTTGGGCGGCGAGGATGCGATCAATAATGTCATCGACGCGCTTTTGGAGTGCAGGGTCCGGGAAGCGTTGCAAAGAAATCAAGGCACCTTCGAGCACTTTATACAGATCCGAGTCAAACGCGTGATGACCGCGGAGCGCACCATCGAGTTTGCCTGCTGCCTTATCGAAGTTGGTGACATGGCCGTCCTTCTCCAGCTCATTCAGTGAGTGGGTGATCGTGACCTCATGCGCGGTTTTCACGCGCGGCCCCCAAAATCCGCCGCGCAATTCGACTTGCGCTTGGCCGACTTCATCATAGCCGCGGACGGTGGGGGGATTGACTGGGGCGGCGATGAGGTGGCTGCTAGCTGCTAGAGCGAGGGTGGTAAAAATCTTCATGTGGATTACGGATGTGAGTTT
>JBDLWH010000076.1:0-3142 GCA_039804325.1 Verrucomicrobiota bacterium | reverse complement strand
GAATCGATGCCCGTGGCCAAATCTATCGGCAGCGCGATCTTCGCCGGCACGCTCAACCAAAGCGGTGGCATCGAACTGCGGGTCACCAAGCGCTCCGAGGATTCTACGCTTTCGCGCATGGTCAAACTGGTAGCCGAGGCCCAAGCGGAAAAATCCAAGACCCAGAGGTTTCTGGAAAAAGCCGAGCAATACTACGCGATGGGCGTCATTGCCTTCACTATCGTCGTGTTTTTGGTGCCATTCTTCTTTCAAGGAGTCTCATTTGTAGATGCGTTCTATCGGGCGATGACCATCATGGTGGTCGCCTCGCCCTGTGCCCTGATTATCAGCACGCCCGCCACGGTGCTTTCGGCCATCGGTGGTGCCGCGCGCCGCGGCATCCTGATCAAAGGAGGATCCCACCTCGAGCGCGCTGCCAAAATCGACATCGTTGCTATCGATAAAACCGGCACCCTCACCGTGGGCAAGCCGTCGCTCACCGAAGTGGTCACCGCCTCGGGCATCCACCCGGTTTCCAGTCCCCTGCCCGCCGACACCCTGCCGCTATTGCGCGTGGCAGCCGCTCTTGAAGCGAAATCCGAGCACCCGCTCGCCCACGCCATCGTCGTGAGCGCGGCCGCCCTAGGCATCGATGCGGCGCAAGCCACCGATTTTCAATCCACGGCGGGCAAGGGAGCGGAAGCCACGGTCGATGCGATCCGCTATTTGATCGGCAGCGAGCGATTGTTCCGCGAACTCAATGCCCACGGCCTGACCGCCTTGGCCAAACTCACCCAACCCCTCCTAGCAGACGGCAAAACCTGTGTTTGGCTCGGTTCACGCGTCGGCGACGAAGTCAGCGCCTTGGCGGTGCTGGCCATGGCCGACACCATCCGTCCCGCCGCGCGTAATCTGTCACGCGACCTCAAGCGCCTCGGCGTCAAGAAGGTCGTCATGCTCACCGGCGATCACCGGCTGGTGGCCGATGCCATTGCTCGCGAGGCGCAGGTCGATGAAGTGCGCGCCGAGCTGCTGCCCGAAGACAAACTCAAAGTCATCCGTCAATTGAAACAGGAAGGCACCGTCATGATGGTGGGCGACGGAGTGAACGACGCCCCAGCCCTCGCCATGGCCGACATCGGCGTGGCCATGGGTGCAGCGGGCACCGACGTGGCCATGGAAACTGCCGACATTGTCCTCATGGGCGACCGTCTGGAAAACATCCCGCTTTTGTTAGCCCACACGCGGCGCGCGAAGCAGGTGCTCATGCAGAACCTCGTATTTTCCAGCACCGTGATCGTGGTACTCGTTTGCGCTACGCTCGGGTTTTCCCTGCTTCTACCGTTAGGCGTCATCGGCCATGAAGGCAGCACGGTGCTCGTTTGCCTCAACGGCTTACGCCTCCTGCTCATCCGCAAGAGTCTGGTGTGATAGCAACTCGCAGGTCACCTAGCCACCACCACCTGGCCACCCCTCACTTCATCGAAGCGAGGATTTGGTCGGTGAGGGTTTGAACCAGTTTTTCAGACTCGGCGTCGAGCAGGGTCGGAGCTTCGGGCACGCGGCAAACCGTGCCGGGCTGGAAGTCGGCGTTGTCGCAAAGCTGGCACTCAGTCCAGTTAGCACGTTTGTCGTCCATGCCGAGGGATTTGCGCAGGTTGATGAGTTCTTTGGCTTGGCCGCCGGTGATGGTGAGTAGATTACCACCCTTGAGTTGGGAGGCGACCCAAACGGTTTTGCAGTAGGACTCGACATTTTCCATTTTCCAATAGGCATCTTCGATGTCCTTGCCCCAGGTGATCACACCATGGTTGACCATGAGCACCGCCATGTGATCGACGGCGGCATTGCCGACGACTTCCGCGTTGGCAGCGCTGCCGGGCGTCTGATATTCAGCCATGCCGATTTGGCCGAGGAAAACCTCTGCTTCCGGGATCATGCACGTCGGCGGTTGCACGCCAGCCACAGCAAACGCGGTGCCGTGCGGTGGATGCGCGTGACAGCAGGCCTTGGCTTTTGGCTGGCGCTTCATGATCGCTAGGTGAGTCATGCACTCAGAGGTGCGCTTGTATTTACCAGCTAACTGAGTGCCATCCATATCAACCAGGCACATTTGCTCCAATGTCATGAATCCCTTGGAAACTAACGTGGGGGTGCAAAGCACCAAGTTATCACCCACACGGATGGTTAGATTACCACCATTGCCATCGGTGTATTCGCGCGCCCACATGCGCTTACCGATGTCCACCATGCGCTGCTTGATTTCGACAATCGCCGGCGAATTGAAAAATGCTTGAATTTCTGCTGGGGTTTTCGGGTCCTGACCGGGCGTCCAGCGGAATTCGTAATCTGGCAGAATCGGCTCGCAGGGCACCACGGCCGTGGCCGCTGCGGCTGGGGTGGAACTACTCACACGAGCCAAGGCGTCGCGCAGCGCATCCTTGGCGGATGGGGTGAGAAGCACGCCTTCTGGGAGATCGGCGGCGGATTTGCCCGATTTGAGGAAGGATTCGATATCTGCTGCGGTGAAAACTTTCTTGCTCATAAGTTAGTTGGTTAGACGAATGTCAGGCGGCTGGTGGTTGATAGGAAAGGGAATCAAAGATGGCCACGGTAATGGCGTCGATGGGGATGGGGAAATCAAAGGGTGCCGTGGCTTCTGCGCCCTCGACGATGCCCACGATGTCACCGTCGCCCGCCCCAATGTGGTCGTAGGCGATAAGCGAATTCTGGGCGCTGAGCGCCGGGGGTGTCTGGCACGCGCCATTGAATTGGCAGGCATCGAGAGGATTGACCATGAGCCAACGCCCGCCTTTGAAAGCGGGATCCTGAAGACTGAGGGTCACTCGACCGATGACTTGGGCTATGCGCATAAAACCGATAGGTAATCGTGATGAGCAGGGGAAAGCACCATGTTAGAGTTAGTCATAAACATGTGATGCCTAATCGATGATGCCTTGAATGAAATTGCGGATGGGCGACGTTGCATCGTGAACGATGTGACGAGCACCCAAGCCGTCGGTGGACACAAAAACCATTGAGTGCAGGCCGGCGCCAAACAGATCAATAGCCACAATCGGCGCACCTTCCGGTTTATTCGCAACTCCCAGTGGCTGGCACAGCATCATCTTACATCCCTTGAGTGAGGGATGGCTATGGCTGC
>JBDLWH010000075.1:0-2877 GCA_039804325.1 Verrucomicrobiota bacterium | reverse complement strand
TGAGGCGATGCTCGCCCGTGGCTATCAGGGTGAGATTCCGCTCGGCCCGATGTCGCCGTTGGCACGGCAGGATCGCTGGGTTATTGCTGGTACGGCGCTAGTGATGACCGGCTCATTGATACTAACCAAGGTATGGCCATGCTGAACGATACTCACATGGCGGTGGAAACTTGCGGCGTGTCATTTGGTTACCCTGACGGGTTCGTGGCGCTGGATGACGTGAATTTCCGGGTTCGGCGTGGCGAATTTGTGGCGATGCTGGCGTCCAATGGGTCCGGCAAGACCACGCTGATCAAGGTGCTGGCTGGATTGCTCAAACCACAGCGTGGAGAAACCTTCATCAATGGGATGCCAATTCAATCGTATGCTCCCGCATCTCTCTATCAACATGTGGGCCTGGTTTTCCAAAACCCCAACGACCAACTATTCTGCGCCACGGTTAACGAAGATGTCGCATTCGGCCCACGCAACCTCAATCTAGCGGAAACCGACGTCCAGATGCGCGTCACAGAGGCGTTGCAGGCCGTCGGGGCCGCCGACCTCGGCGAGCGAGCGATCCACCACCTAAGCTATGGCCAGCAAAAGCGCGTCGCCATCGCCGGAGTGCTTGCGATGAAGCCACCGATTTTGATATTGGATGAGCCAACGGCAGGGCTTGATCCGCTAGGTGAGCACCAGATGTTAGTGTTGTTAGGTAAACTGAACCGCGAGCAAGGAATTACGGTTGTGCTGGCGACCCACTCGGTGGATACGCTGCCGTTGTTTGCGGACCGGATTTATCTCTTGAATCGCGGGCGGGTGCTTAAAGATGGGGCACCTGATGAGGTCTTCCGTGACCACGGGATGATAGAGCGCGCCAGTCTGCGCTTACCCTATGTCACGCGTCTGCTGCATGAGCTGAAGCGCTATGATGGGGTGCCTATCCAAGGGCTTCCGCTCACCGTGCGTGAGGCACGCGAGCAGTTGCTGAGCCTGATACCAGATTCAATGATAGAGGAGGTGCAGACACCATGAAGTTACGTTCAGGCTACTCAACGGGCAGTTGTGCGGCCGCTGCGGCTAAGGCCGCTGCGATTGGGTTATGCCACGGATTTAGCCCAACGGAAGTGGAGATATCACTACCTGATGGGAAGCGTGTCACGTTTCCAGTAGCGGATTGTGATCTCACACCCGGTGGGGTTAGGGCGGCAGTATGCAAGGACGCGGGGGACGATCCTGACGTGACCCATCAATCGTGGATCGTCGTGGAAGTGGCGCACGAGGCAGGTGGTGACATACAGTTTACTGCGGGCGAGGGCGTCGGCACGGTGAGCTTGCCCGGATTGGTGCTGGCACCTGGCGAGGCCGCGATCAACCCAGTAACGAGCCAAATGATTCGCGATGCGCTGCTAGAAGTTAGGGCGGGGGGGTTCCGAGTTACGGTGTCGATTCCGGGCGGCAGGGAGTTAGCCGAACGCACGTTCAATCCACGCCTCGGCATCGTCGGCGGCCTCTCCATTCTTGGCACCACGGGCATCGTTAAGCCATTCAGCGCAGCCGCTGTTATGACCTCACTGCAATGCTCACTCGATGTGGCAGCAGCGACCGGCGTGGTCGCGCCGGTTTTGGTGCCAGGCAACATCGGCGAACGCGCCGCGCGCCTCAATCTAACTGTTGAGCCCGGGCAAATGATCCAGGTGAGTAACCATTGGGGGTTCATGCTCGACCAAGCGGCGCGGCAGCCAGGATTCCAACGGTTGTTAGTGTTAGGGCACCCGGGTAAACTGGCCAAACTAGTCGATGGCGAGTGGGACACCCATTCATCGACCTCGGCGAGTGCCACCGTGGTGGTGGCCCGCATCGACCGCGAGCTCGCCGGCACGCCGGTGCCCACATCCCTCACCGTCGAGGGGATCTTCGCCCACTGCGACTCCGCTCGCACGAAGGCATTGGGTGAGGCGCTGGCGGCTAGGGTGCATGCCGCCATCATCGCGCGCATCGGCCCGCGCCTTCCGTTAGCTGTGGCACTGGTGAATATGCCAGGCACGATTCTGGGAACCTATGGAGATATGACATCATGGACATGAAATCTATCATCATCGTCGGGTGCGGCCCTGGCGGGCTGGATTGCCTAACCATTGCCGCACAACAGGAAATCTGTCAGGCGAAGGTCTTGGTCGGCACCGCACGATTGCTCGATTCGTTCCCCGACGTGGTGGCGGAGCGCTTGGTGATTGGGTGTGACATTGCGCGCGGATTGGATGCGATGGCCGCGCGCATCGAGACCGGTCCGATGGTAGTGCTGGTGACAGGAGACCCAGGATTGTGCAGTTTGGCGCGGCCGGTGATTGAGCGCTTCGGTCGGGCGGCATGCCGCGTGATCCCGGGCATCAGTTCGCTGCAAGCGGCGTTCGCTAGCATCGGCGAAGACTGGTTTGGCGCGCGCATACTATCAGCTCACCACACAACTCCCGATATTGATCCTGCTAGCCTAGCTGGCGACGCGCGACTTGCCATACTGGCGGGTAATCCGGCCAATGCCGCGTGGGTGGATGCGCTGGCGCAGGCGCTCCTGCCCACGCATGAGATCTTTCTCTGTGAAAACCTAACCCTACCTGACGAATCAATCCGCCATCTCCACACCCTGACACTGCCCATGAATCCTGCCTCCAGAAGTATTTTGCTATTAATCCGAAAGGACCTCCGCCAATGAAACTCGGCACCTTTTATGGCATGGGAGTCGGCCCAGGAGACCCTGAATTATTAACCATCAAGGCTGCCGGGGTGCTTGCGCGCTGTCCGCATGTGATCGTGCCCAAAGCCACGGCCGAAGGTGGTAGCGTGGCGTTAGATATTGCGCGGAGATACGTGCATGATGCGGCGGTGATCCATGAATTG
>JBDLWH010000074.1:0-5086 GCA_039804325.1 Verrucomicrobiota bacterium | reverse complement strand
TAAGAATCTCCGGCAGGATGCCGGAGATAGCCGCCAGGATGGCGGCGCTACCCTTCCCGCATTAGAGGGACAGGATGATCTGACAAGAGGTCCCGCTGTCGTCGAGAGTCTCGGAGATGTTGATTTATCGCATCTGGCACGGGTGCTCTCGCGTAGAGCTGGCACCCGTGGCGAGGGAGCGGGTTGTGAAGGGGCGGGTTGTGGTGACGGGTTCGATCACAGGCAGCAATTCTTGTGCTTTTTCCCACTACCGCAGGGACATGGGGCGTTGCGGGTAATTTTGGGAGGCAACTGAATGATGTTGTTTGGCTTGATCGTCTGTCTGATGAGCCTGTAGTTCTCTTTAATCCTGGAAATCCAATTTTTATCCATCAGGTGTTTGACCAGTAGAAGGATGCCTTGCCTGGAAACGAGGTTCGGGCTGGTGGAGTCGATGCTCACACCGCTCATTTCTTTTGCCAGTTCGAGGAGCTGGACGGAGTTCAGCCAGCGCAGGTAAAATATTGGACTCTCCCAACCGAAGCTGACGATGGATACGACTTTGTTGTCGTGGATGATCTGGATGATGGTTTTCCGACAGTCGCAGGTGTTGTCGGTGCAATAGGTGTCTATAAAGGTATATGCTCCGGCCGGCAGATAGGGGGCGTCGGCGATGGAGACGGTTCGAACCTGGCATTCGGGTCCGAGGATTTCTCCGGCTGGAATGAACGGTGATAGCATGTCAGTATTTCGTTAGAACAAACAAGGGAGAGACGTGGCTGGATCATCCCAGAGGGGTGCCAGCATCACTGGAGGGATGCCAGCATGGCGGCCGGGCTTCAGCCGCCGGTGCGCGGGGTGCGCTTTTTTTTGCTCTCCGGGGTGACATCGCGGATAGCACCGGGCTGGGAGCCTTGCTGACGCGCCTTTTGAAGATCGCTCTGGCGTTCGGCCATGCGTTGAACCCAGGATTTCCCGCTGCCTTTGACGGGTTTGAGTTCGGGTTCTGGCACCTTGCTCATGAGCCAAGTTTGGCCAATGGAGAAGATGTTTTGGGTCGTCCAGTAGAGAGCGAGGGCAGAGGCGAAGTTATAGCAGAAGAAGAAGAACATGAAGGGCATGAACATGATGATTTTCTGCTGCATTTTATCACCACTCATCGGGGTCATCTTGATTTGCAGAAAGCTGCTGATGGCCATGACCACTGGCAGAATGTTGATGGCTAACACCGTGCCAATGAACGGTAACTCAAAGGGCAAATTCAAAGTGTAGAGCGTGTCGGGCTGCGACAAATCATTCACCCAGAGAAACCCTTGCCCGCGAAGCTCCACGGCATATTGCAACATGCGATAAAACCCGAAGAAAATCGGAATCTGCATAAACATCGGCAGACAGCCACCTAGCGGATTGATCCCATATTTCCGATAGAGCCCCATGGTCTCGGTGTTGATTTTGTTAGGGTCGTCGGCAAATTTCTCTTTGATCTTGGCCATCTCGGGTTGGAGCTTGGCCATGCGTTTCATCGTGTGGGTGGACTTCGCGTGGAGCGGCCAAATGAAGGTGCGCACGGTGATGGTGAGCAGGATGATGGCCAGACCCCAGGACCAGTTTTTAGCAACGTGGCTCAGGCCGCTTTGATAGACATTGAGCAGGAAATTGAGCGGGCGTGAGACAAACCAGAACCATCCATACTGCATGACGTCGCCCCAGCCCTCGCCCCAATTGGCGTCCATTTGGCGCAACAGCCGGTTATGTTTCGGGCCGATGAAGATCCGATAGCTCAATGCCTTGAACTCGGCGGGTTGGAGGGTGGCGGCCGGCAGTCGCAGGCCAGCGCGCACCGAAGTGACGGGGCTAACGCTGTTAGGCAGATTGACCTGCGACGACATCGCCCACATCGAGGTGAGCGCGGGGTCTTTTGGCCGAAGCACGGTGGCAAAAAACTGATTGGTCACCCCGGCGTATTGAATGGCGTTTTCGGGAGTGTTCACGATGGCTTGGGCGGACCCACCAAACATGCCGCTCTTGAAGGCGTCGCCATCCGTGAAGTTGATGCCGCCGTCCTTGCGCCAGAAAAAGCCGGTTTGCTGGGCGACCTCTGCCTGATAGAGTGGTGAGGCTTCGCCGAGGAACACGCTCCACGAGTTGAGGGTGAGAGCGGTCGGCCCGGCGTTTTCAAGTTGGAGGTCGAAATCCAACAGATAGGGAGCGCCAGGTTCCGTGCCCTCATTGAGGGTGAAAGTCTTCTTGGCGATGAGCCCCGTGGCGAGTTTGGCGATATAAACGGCCTTTTTATCGGCGATGGATTCTTCGATTTTGTAGGCGTAGGGGATATTTTCCAACGCTTCTCCCGCCCCGGCGAGCGCGCCGATGGGACCGATACCGAAACGATTGGCCCGCACGTGACTCGTCTTGCTGCCCACGTCGAACTCACGTTGAAACTCGGCAAATTTGATGCCGCCGCCGATGTTGGTCAGGGTATAGGCGACCTTGTCATTTTTCAAGATGATGAATTCTTCTTCGGTCGGTGGGGGCGGTGGTTCTTGGGTGAGCTGCGCTGGAGTGACTCTGCCCGTGTCCGTTGCCGTCGCCTTAACCTGCTGCAACGCTTCATCACGCTGGTTGGCTTGTCGCTGCTGCGCTTGGTTTAGGCCAACATAATGCAAATTGACGGCCAGTAGCGCGCCGCAAATGGCGAGGATGGCCCAAGTTTTACGATCGTACATGAATGCGGTAGGGAAAGGTCAGGGGTGTGGGGTGTCGCTGTGACAAGAACAGGATGATTTTTGGGAGCCCGCAGCAGGTGCCGGGCGGACCGGGTCATAACCACTGCCACCCCATGGATGACAGCGAAAAATCCGGCAAACGCCCATCCACGAGCCACGGTAGGGGCCGTGAACCTCAACGGCCTGCAAAAAATAATGAGAACAACTCGGTGCAAACCGGCAACCTGCCGATGGCCCAGCGCTGAATTTCAACAGGGGACTCAAAATCCGCTGGTAGAAGCGGATGATCACTCGGATCGCGGCGCTCAGATGGCGGGACATCACGGCGGGCTTTGAGTGCGGGGAAATAACCCGAGGCGACGCGCCTGCCGGAGCCAGTCGGCTTCCAATTCGGCGAATGTTGCTTTAGAGGCACCGGCACGGGCAATGGTGACGAGAAATCGCCTGATTTCCGAGAACGCCGGCGCGTTGGTTTGCACGAACGAGCGGAATCGACGCCTCAACAAGTTGCGCTCGTGCGCCTTGCCCGAGCGTTTGGTGGTGATGAATCCAGTGCGCAACGTCTCGAGGGCAGGATCCTCGAGGGTGCTCAAAATCACAAACCGGCCAGCTTTCGCCTGACCGGAGTTTTTGACGCGCGAAAAATCCGCGCGGCTAGTCATGCTGTATGTTCGCGGGAGACGCATGGCGAGGATGCGATGGGCACCCGTAGCAGTCTGAACGCGAGCGATTAGGACCCGTGTTGCACGGTGTGACGCTTGAAGGGAATTTCCACGCCCTTAGGCACAAGGCGCTTGCGGCCTTTTTGACGGCGGCGGCGCAGAATGTCGCGACCGGCCTTGCTGGCCATACGGGCACGAAAGCCGAATTGATTTTTGCGGGTGCGCTTGGATGGCTGATAGGTGCGTTGGCTCATGACTATGACCTCGATAAAGGTTCGGTTTCCGCCCGGAAGGCGGCTTGGGGCGCGAAATCTAGGCTCAAATCGCCGGTTGTCAATCCGCCAGTGGCAGGAAATTACAAATCCATCGATTTTTCGTGAATCGTGGCGATCACCACAGACGGGCCCCATGCCTGCTCGTGTGGGGTGATCCCGCCGTGGCCGCCGCCGGGCCGGACATTTCAGTGATGGCGCTGCCGCAAACCCTCCATGGGCTGAGGGAACCCCCGCACAGGTCTTCTGGATGGGCTGTGCATTGTGAGTTGAGGCTCCTCAGCTCGACGCCTCGGGCGCGTTTTCGATTTCTTTGATCACGGCGCTCACTTGAGGGAGCAGCGCTTGCATCCCTTGGGCGGGCACATCGTTTCCTATAGGATGCTGATGAGGTTCGGGGTGGCGGTTGCCGCTTCGATGGCACGAATCGTCTGGCGAACGCACTTCGCCTTCATGAGCATCAGATGCTTTGGAAAGTCTTTCTCGTCCTTTTCGAAGTAGTTGGCAATGCGAGTGAGTTCCGGAATAGTCGCCTTAGCGTGGGTGCCGTAGCTGAGCAAAATATCCATTAATTCAGGGGTGCGCTCTTGGCTATCCCATGGATTTTGATGACGCGTGTAATGGACGCAGGCATCGATTCCCTCTTTGATCCCGTGCTTGGCCAAGACGCGTAGCCCTTCAACGCGGATCGCGTCGGCAAACATTTCTCCACTGGGAGCGGGTTCAATAACAGCCTGATAGATTGCTGGCAATATGGGTTTGATGTCTTGGGCGGAAAGATTCCGATAGACCGAGGTGATGCTGCCCCGGGCGCGACCATCCTGGTTCTTAAGGCCAGCGCGCACCGCTTGATAGAGTAATTCGCGGTCCACGTCATCTAGCGAGCCTCCAAGCATTCCTTTGCCACCATTGAAAAGAGCATAGCAAAGATACCGCTGCTGCATCCCGCGCGGATCGTTCTTCGTATCGACCTGTGCTAGCAGTTTGAGGAGTTTTGGCACCGATTTCATTGCCGGGCTACCAATGCTATCGAGGGCCTCTGCGGCCTTGATGCGCAGCCAGATATCAGGGCTATCTAATGATTTTTCTAATGCGTCAATGGCAGGAGCGCTGGGTCCGCCGATGGCCGTCAGGGCTTGGCAAACACCGTAGCGGGTTTCCATGCGCGGCGACTCAAGTCGTTTGATCAATGCGGCAACTGGGGCGTCCTGGCGGCGGGCTAGCGTCAGCGCGGCGCGTTCACGGACGACGGGCGACCAAGAGTCAAGGCGTTCGATGAGCTGATCTGTGCCGAGTTTATCATAAGCACTGTTGCGGTCCTTGTTGCTCCAGCCGCGACCATCCAAGATCAGGGCCTGCGCAGCGGCGACATCAAGTTGCGGAGCAACGCCCGGGCGTTTGCCTGTGAGATAGATCTTTTGGAGTGGCATCGCGTAGGCTATTAGAT
>JBDLWH010000073.1:0-3687 GCA_039804325.1 Verrucomicrobiota bacterium | reverse complement strand
TTTTCGTGGCACACTCGGTATCATACTCTGCTAGGCATGGCCGCCATGACAAACCGTGACGGCTTATCAGACGATGTTGCTATCCAAAAAGACTTGGGAAAAGGCTTTCCGGGCTATAAGCGGGAAAGCCATTTCCTAGCAAAATCGGATATCAATCCACGCTGAGCGGAGCGAGTTTCATCGCGGAGCCAGAAACCGTGAGGACAAGGATCGTGTCAAATGGCTCCCGAGCATCGGCAGGAATGTCGAGGGTGAGCACGCCGTCACGCGTTGTGATAGGAACCCCCGCGCCGTGGAGGAGCTTGGCAGATTGAATGGCGACGGGCAGAGCCTTGATCTTGAGCGGGCCCTCCTGATGGCCTAACACATGAAGATAGATGGTGTTGCCCTTACGGGTGCTCACCAGATTAGCCGTGGGTTTCCACGGTCCGCCACGGGTGCCATAGAGGCTTTCCCCATGGGAGGTGAGCCAAGCTCCCATCTCCTTGAGGCGCTCAGTCTGGCGGGCTTCGATTTCCCCGTCGGGCTGAGGGCCGACATTGAAGAGGAGGTTGCCGTCGCCGCCGTTGGTGCGGATGAGGGTGTGGAGGCACTCTTCTAACGATTTCATGGTGTCGTTAGGTTTCCACGCCCACTGATTACAAATGGTCATGCACGTTTCCCATGGGCGGTCTATCTGGAAACCGCCGATCTGTTGTTCGGGGGTGTCGTAGTCCCCCGGGGCTCCTGTGCGGTTGTTAATAACGATGTTCGGCTGGATGGCGCGTGCGCTGTTGATGACACGTTGACCGCGGGCAGCGTCGAATCTCTGGGGCACGTCATACCATAATGTGAGAAGAGGGCCGTAATTCGTTAGGAGTTCTTTCGTTTGTGCGTTGAGATAGGTGGTGTAGGCCTCCAAATTTGATTTTTCTTTAACCACATTGCCGCCGGGGCTGGTGAGTGGGAAATCCGGGTGGTGCCAATCGGTGGTAGAATAATAGGCTCCGAATGCGATGCCCCCCTTTTTGCAGGCCGCAGCGAGTTCCTTGACCACGTCGCGTTTGAATGGCGAGTTCATGATGTTATAATCGGTCTGCTTGGTGTCCCAGAGGCAGAACCCATCATGGTGTTTGGTGGTAAGTACCATATACTTCATGCCAGCGGCCTTTGCGACGGCGACCCACTCGTCGGCGTTGAATTTGACCGGATTGAATTGTTTGTAGAGGTTATCATATTCTTCGATGGGGACTTGGCTGCCGCGCGACCAACCGATTTCCGTGCCTTTCAGGCTCACGGGGCCCCAGTGAATGAACATTCCGAAGCGGGCATCCTGCCATCGGGTGAGGGCAGCAGGTGAGACGGGCGTGGCGGCTTTTGGGGCAGCGGACAAGGCGTTAGCGGCGAGAAGAAGCGCAGAAAGAATGAGTCGTGGTTTCATGGATTAATAGATATTAGAGTTTGATAGATCAGGAGCCCGCCGCATGATACTCTTCGATCGCGTCGAACATGGCGACAATGTTTTGTGGTGGTACGTCGGGAAGGATGTTGTGGATTGTATTGAACACAAAGCCCCCGCCTGGCGCGAAGATCTTTAGGCGCTCAAGCACATCCTGGCGTACTTGTGCGGGAGTGCCGTGATTGAGGGTGGCACGCGTGTCCGCCCCGCCGCCCCAGAAGGTGATGTCCTTGCCAAAGTCATTTTTCAAGCGCGCGGCTTCCATGTCGCGGCACGACGTTTGCACCGGATTGATGACATCAAATCCCGCATCGATCAAATCAGGCAGCAGCGCGTGAATGGAGCCACAGGAATGCAGGAACGTCTTCATGTTAGAATGTTTGTGTACATAGGAACAAAGTTCGGTATGGCTGGACTTGAAGAGCGATCGATAGGTTGCTGGGGCCATGAACGGGCCGCTGTCGGTTCCGAGGTCATCGCCAAATCGGCAGATATCCGCCACGTCGCCCACGGCGTTGCATACTTTTTCCAATGTCTTGAGGTGCATTTCCATCAGGCCATCTATCAAGCGGGTCGCATTTTCGGGTTCGGCAACGAGGTCCATGAGGAAGTTGTCCATGCGCCGCAAAAACGTGCCCCACTCAAAAAGGTTGCAGCCCACCACCACTATGATAGCCCGGTCGCTTTGCTCACGCAGCGCGATGGCATTGGCGCGAAGTTGTTTCCAGAAATTCGTTTCTGAGGCGTGATCCCATGGGGAATGTGCGAGCGCGGCCCAATGGACTTTGCCCATGGCCGCAGCTAAGCCGGATAGATCGTCCGGATAGTCATCGAGCCATGGGAAACACGTCTGATCAAAAAAATTCATATTTTTGAGTTGGATGGCCAACTCCGTTCCGGAGGCATCCGTCACTCGCCAGCCACCGTCAGGGGTGGGCAGGGGATGGAACCAATGAGGGTAATGGGCGCGGCTCCCATCAAACAAGGTTACCTCACGCCAATCCTCATCGCGGGCATTGAACGTGCGACCCAAATCCACCGCATCAATCTGGAAGCGATCTAACACACAATCTTCCGGTTGTGCCAATTGCTGGACCACGTCATAGATGCGGTTTTTCGAGTCGCTGAGGCCGAGGTGACGGGTCAGGTTTCCATAGGCAATAGCAGAGATGCCAGAGGATGGCGTAGCACCCATATCGATGGGGACACGGTCGGGTTCCGAATGATTGATGGCTGCTAGAATGCGTTCGCGTGAGGTCATATAGTTTGAATTTTGATGGTGTTAATCGAGATGATAGAGTTCCTTGGTGTCGGCCCAAATTTTCTTTTTTGCGAGCGCGTCCGGGAGTGGTGACTGGCACGGGTCGGTTTCCTTCCACCAGCGTTTGGTATCGGGGTCGGCGGCCATGTTCTTCATGTCGGCATCAAAGTTATTTCCGGTATATTCGAGGTAGGCGAAGAGATAGGTTTTGCCGGCGATGTCGCGTTCGTAGATCGAGAAGTTATGGATATGGCATTCGGTAAGTTTAGCGTTGACCGTGGGCCATGGGTTTGCGTGGAGCTTGCGGTAGGTATCGGCCATGGTCGGTTTGAGGCCGGTAACCCAGGCGTATCGTTGGACACGTGTGGGCGCGCATGAAAGTGCGAGAGCGCAGAGGACGATGCTGATAAGACGGATTTTCATGAGGTTTGGTTTTTGGTTATTAGTGGAACACCATGTAGAGCGCGGCCATGGCAACGATGACAATGGCTGCGAGCACCTTGTAGTTTCCGATGCCCGACCAACCGGGCGACTTGAGCGCGTCGAGCGGGTGTGGCCAGTAGAGGTTTTGGGAGTCTTCTCCGGCGAGTTTGGGCATCACCTTGGTGAAGAGGATCTGCATGATGAAACACACCACGCACATATAGAAAGCCATCATCAAGAAGGGAGTTTCATAAAGAAACGGGTGTACCCACGAGAACGTGATAGGTTGCCAGAGATGCAGGGTCTTGGCGGCAAAAACCGCAATGCCCATGAGAGAACCTAACCACATGGTCCACTTGGCGCTGCGGGCCGAGGCCGCCGGCCAGAACACCCCCAGCACGAAGACACAAGTGATGGGCGGGGCCATGTGGGCGATGATGTCGTTCACGCCATTGAAGATACTCTCGTAGCGGTCAAGCAGGGGCACTAGGGCGATGCCCGATGATATGGCAATGAGGGTGGCGATGCGGCCGATGAAAACCAATTGCGCGTCACTCGTGTTAGG
>JBDLWH010000072.1:0-4591 GCA_039804325.1 Verrucomicrobiota bacterium | reverse complement strand
CAAACTCCAAGTTTCTGCCTGCGTTATAGATGGTAATTTTACCCTTCCTGATATAGAGCGCGTGAGTGAAGGGATCATTAGAAAGGATTTCTAATTGCTGTGTGGACTCGGTGGGCCGAATCCACACAGACCACGTCGTCGTGGGGGATGGGGACTTCCATTCGAAGGCTGTTTCAATTACGGATGTTTTTCCGTTGAAGGAGAATGCCTTGCCGGTGATTCCTTGCCTATAGGCGATGTCAATAGCGTTAGTCGTGCGCGCCTCAGTGCCGGCCTCCGGTTGAGCTTGCCCATCGGCTTTCCAAGAGGCGAGGGGTTCGGGTAGGGCGAGAAGACTGCTTGCTCCTATCAAAGCGGTTACGAATGCTGTTGAGTTGATATATTTCATGGTATAGTCAAGGTGCTAGAATAACTGTGGAGAGAGACCGCCTAGCAAGAAAAGTCGAAAGTCTGTTGGAATTTCCTTGCGGGGCGATGGTGCCAAATCTGGTTATGCTGATAGGGTTGGGTTGATGGTCAGGCGGATTTTCCCTCCTCCTTTGGGGCTTCCGCCGCCGGCGTCTCTGACGTTGATTCAGTGAGGGTTTTCACGTATTCCTCGACGGCGGCTTTGAGGTTTTCCTTGGCTTGGCGCTCGCCTTGGAGGTTGAGGTAGGATTTGTGAATCTTTTTCGCCTGGGCCAATGTTTTGTATGCTTTGGCAAGATTCTTGATCACGACATCGGCTTCCTTGCGGACGGTAGTGCATTCGTTAGCCATGGCGCTGGCGGCGGTTTCCAATTCTGTTTTTTGGTCGTCGGCGAAGGCGGAATCCTTCTTGATGGTGGCGAGTTCGGAGCGGAGCGCCGCGAGAATGGAGTCACTGGCGCACTTGGAGCGGACCATGTCGCGATCCGCCTTTTCGATGGCTGCGAAGGTTTCTTTGGCGGTGACGAGGGCCGGGTCGCTGGAGATGCGGTTGAGCGCGGTGGTCAGAGTGGCTAGGGATTCAGTTTGGCGGGCTTTGAGGGTTTCAACCCGCATTTTAGTGGTGGGTGGGGGTGCTTCGTGGTTCGGGTCGGCAAGGGCAGTGTCGAATGCCGTGGTTTGGGCGTTGGCTAGGTTGCCGAGGGTAAGCAAGGCAGCGAAACAGGCGGTTGTTAGTGTTGGTTTCATGGTCGTTATCAATGTGTTATTGTTATTATTGTTGTCGGGAGAGTGGGGGACTTCTCAGTTAGCGTATTCCTGTTGGAGCCACGCAAAACCCCGAGAAATCCAGCGTTTTGAGGCAGATCTTGCGGCCAATTCGGAGGGGGTAGTCAAACCGTGTCTTGGGGTGCGAGGGATCATGTTTCGCCTTTACATGCGCAACAGCTGCGCAAAAACGGACAAGCTGTGAAAAAAATTTTCGAGATCACCCAGAATTGCCGCGGCACCGAGGATTTTGGCGGGGCGTATCGTGTGGCACCACATCGCGCCAAATCGCTCTCGACTTCCCGGATTATCGCTGATAGATGCACCGCCAGTGCATACAAAATGGAATAATCTGGTTTGCGACGGACAGGACTACGGAGCCCTGTTTCAAAACTTGTATGTGGAACTGAAGCAAATGGCTCGTGCGAAGGTTTCCATGGAACGGCCAGGCATCACCCTCAATGCCACCGCGCTGGTTCACGAAGCATGGCTAAGGTTGGAAAAGTCCGCCCCCGACGAGTGGCGCGACCGGAGCCAGTTTTTCGCATCAGCCGCTGAGGCTATGCGGCGGATTCTGGTAGAGGCCGCGCGACGCCGTGCGGCGGTCAAGCGAGGGAGCGGCCAGACGCCTGTTGCCCTTGATGGACTGGAGGTGGAAGACCGGCCGGATGACCGGAGGTTGATGGAAGTTAACGAGGTGTTAGATGAGTTGGCGGCGGAGGATCCTATCAAGGCTGCCATTGTCAAAATGCGCGTTTTCTGCGGATTGGAGAACGAAGAAATCGCGGCGATACTCGAGGTGAATGAAAAAACCGTCAGGCGCCACTGGGAATTGGCGAAAGTTTGGTTGTTCCGGGCCATTCGCGGGGGAAATTGAAAGGCAATGTCCGTTTGGTCGATGAATTCACGCATGACAATGAGATGAATGATCGGACGACAGACCTATTTACGGCGGCACTCGAGCTAGCACCGGGAGAGCGGGCGGTGTTTTTGACAGACGCTTGCGCGGGGAACGCTGAACTGCGATTGGAGATAGAACAACTCTTGGCGGATGCCACGGCTGCCAACGATTATTTCACCGGGTCGTTCGGAGCGGCGGCCTGGGCTGGAGAGAGAGGCCCCACGGGTGGGGGGCGAGTTGGCGATTGCGCCGGTCCATACCGGTTGCTGCGGCAACTCGGGGAGGGCGGCTTTGGGGTCGTCTGGTTGGCCGAGCAGGTCGAACCGATCCGCCGCAAGGTGGCGGTTAAGGTGATCAAGGCGGGCATGGATAGCCGTGAGGTGTTGGCGCGCTTCGCGGCCGAACGCCAAGCCCTCGCCCGGATGGGCCATCCCAACATCGCCCGTGTTCTGGAGGTGGGACTCACGGCAGCTGGTCATCCCTTCTTTGCCATGGAGTGGGTGGATGGAATGCCCATCAACCGCTTTTGCGATGACCATGGGCTCTCACTGGGTGACCGCCTGCAACTTTTTGGCGACGTCTGCTCGGCCATTAGCCACGCGCACAAGCAAGGTGTGATTCACCGGGACATCAAGCCAAGTAATGTTTTGGTCACATGGTTTGACGGCAAGCCGTTGCCCAAAGTCATCGATTTTGGCATCGCCAAAGCGACGACGGGTCGGCTTTTTGATGGCACATTGTTGACCCGCACCGAGCAGTGGATCGGCACCCCGGGCTACATGAGTCCCGAACAGGCCGGCTTGGGAAACGTCGAGCTGGACAGCCGCAGCGACATCTATGGACTAGGGGTGCTCCTTTATGAGCTTCTAACCGGATTGCCGCCATTCGGGCAAACGACGTTGGCAGGGGTCGGATACGATGAAATGCGCCGGATTATCCGCGAAGTGGAGCCGCCGAGACCATCGGTGCGGCTTCGCGCGTTGCCACCCGCCGAGTTGGCCGTCATCGCAGGTGCGCGCAAGGTTTCGCCGACCAAGTTGCAGCGGATGATCAACTCCGATTTGGACTGGATCGTCCTGAAGGCAATAGAGAAGTCCCGTGACCGGCGCTATGGTGCCGCCGCCGAGTTGGCAGAGGACCTTGGGCGGTTTCTTCGCAACGAACCGGTATCAGCGAAGCCGCCTAGTCCGTTATATGTCATCGGCAAATTTGCCAAGCGGCATCAGGCCGCGGTTCGCACGGCCTGTGGCTTTGTGGTGCTTCTCGTGGTGGCCACCGTGTTCAGCACCCGGCTCGCGTTGCGTGCTACTAGGGAGGAACGGAACCGGACCAATCTAGCCGTTATTAGTCCGGCCCCGCCACCCGTGCAAGCCGCTTTCCATACGGCGGACCCCGAGGCCCCAGTTGCGGCTGCCAAGACATCTCCGAATGCCGATCCAAGCGGGGTAGCCAAGACATCCCCGAAAGCCGCCCCCGCCGCCACGACGGCCTTGGCCCACAAAGCGAAACCGCCGAGCATTCAGATGGAAACCGGCTGGTCGCCAGGCAGCACAAGTGAATACAAAGAACATGTTGAGCCAACAGGGTCGCCACAGGGAGCCCCAGCGGCGGTAATCGAATCACTGGTGCCAGCCCCTAAGAGTTTCACTGCAATGAATCAAACGATCAGCGCGGTGGTTTTTCGTGGGAAAAGAGTTAGGTTTGATGGGGAAATTATGACACAAGGGGTCAAAAATTGGGCCGGGTTTTGGCTGCGCGCCGATGACAAGAAAGGCAAGATAGTCGCCTTTCAGAACATGCAAAAACGGGGGCTTGAAGGAACAACCGCTTGGAAGCATGAAGAAATCGTTTTGGATATTCCCGATGACGCCGAGCTCATGTATTTCGGAATGATTTTGGACGGTGCAGGAAAGGTGAAGTCTAGCGGCCTGTCCTTGGAAATTGTCGATAGCTCAGTCCCGTTGACGGAACCCACCTCGCTGGAGCATGCACAAAGCCTCAGAGAACGGGCGGAAGCCGGCAGTGCGGACGCCCAATATCAGCTTGCCCGCGCGGACCCGCACAATTGGGATTTCTCGGATGCCTACAATCATACCAAGGAAACACAGGAAACGATCTCTTGGATCAGAAAGGCCGCCGAACAAGGCCATCCGGAAGCCCAGTATCATCTCGCCAATTGCTATCAGTATGGCAAGGGTGTCAGTATGGACTCCGCTGAATCCGTCACGTGGTACCGCAAAGCTGCCGAGCAGGGAGTGGACAATGCCTGTCTTCATATAGGCTTTCACTACAAGGACGGGTCGGGTGTGCCCAAAGACGCGGCTGAGGCGGCCAAATGGTTTCGACAGGGTTCCAAAAGTGATGTGTATAGCCTGCTCGCACTGGGTCGGCTCTATCTTAAAGGCGATCGTGGTGTACCAAAAGACCTTGTCCATGCCCTGTTATGTCTTGATCTAACTTTGGCTCGCGGCGTTGCGGAATGCTTTAAGGCAGATGTCCAAAAAGACCGCGACTCCT
>JBDLWH010000071.1:0-3416 GCA_039804325.1 Verrucomicrobiota bacterium | reverse complement strand
TGCGGACGGTTTTTTGTATCCGAGAAGCGCTGGGTAATGTGCCGGTGGTGTACATGGTGGCGTTAATGGGTTAGCGATAGGATAAGAGGTTGAACCGTTGAGTGAGCGTTTTTGGGATTGTGTAAATCACTTTGTATCAGTCGTTTTGGTCAAAGACGTGGTTCCAATCATAATTGCGTTCGCCATGGTAGGTGCTCTGGGGTACCTGCGCCTGATCGATCGGGTCAGGCTGAGTTTCCACATCAACGTGGTGGCTATGAACGCGGAGTTTGCGAATCACTAACGAAAATGGAATCATGGGCAGCGCAAGCAGAGTCGCGCAAAACGTCAGCATGCCCAAACAAAATACCCGACCCACAAAATCAATGGCCGTGGGCAGGAACCCGAAAGCTGACGTCATGGGAGCATACCAAAATTGCAAACTGCATGCGGCCAAGCCGTAGGTGAGGACAATGCAAACAAGGAGAAAATCTGGTAGGAAGCGAGTCAGTCGCACTAACGTATAAAATCCGACGAGGAGCAAAACCCCGAAAAGAATTTGAGTGAGTGTGTTGAAAGGCATCGGAGGCGTTGTGGACGGGTATGGGATAATCCAATCGTCCTAGCCGTAACAGCTATACCTTGGGATAATCGTCTGATCTAGCGGTTTCTGACGCGCATTTTGGATCCAATGGGCGAGCGATGGAGTACCACGAATGGGGGGCAGCGCATCAGGCGAGTGGCCGGGATGATGAGCCACGATCACGGAGCCCCCGCGTGAGAGGGGGAATCCGGGACGCGAGTAGTGGCCTGAATGATGATGTCAAGCGACGATCGGCACCACACAGGACGTGAGGGCGAGAGGCGGAGGAATCAAGGAGATGGTCAGGCCACAGGGCGATTTGAGTCGCTGAGCTTAGCGGTCCAGAATGGAGTTCCAGTGGGTGAGGTCGTCTTTTTTGGACTCGAAGAGCGCTGTGGTATCGTCGTGGATGGTGATGGAAGTGATTTTGTCGCCCACGCCATTGAATTTGCAGCCACGCTCGCCGGTGTTATTTTTCCCGGTTATTTTTTCCACCACGTCCATACCGTTAGTGACTTGGCCGAAAACCGAGTGACGGTTATCGAGGAAAGGGGTGGCGGTGGTGGTGATAAAAAACTGTGAGCCGTTCGTGCCGGGGCCGGCGTTGGCCATCGAGAACACGCCTGGCGAGCGGTGGCGCAACTCCGGGTGGAATTCGTCGGCAAACTTGTAGCCGGGGCCGCCGCGGCCGGTTTCGGTGGGGTCGCCGCCTTGGAGCATGAATCCCTCGATGACGCGGTGGAAGGCGATGTTATTAAAATAGCCACGACGAGCGAGGTTGAGGAAATTCGCGCATGTGAGGGGAGCCTTGGAGGCATAGAATGTGGCATCGATGTCGCCAGCAGTGGTGTGAAGGGTGATTTTGATGTCGGTCATGGGCGGCAGATAATACTGAAATGGTGGGCTTGGCAATCACGAGATTTTGTTGAGCACCCAATGGTATTCGGCGGCAATTTGATCTGCGACCGGGCGATGCATGGCTGCGGGCAGGACCGCCCACGTGTAAGTTTCGATCTCGTAATGGAGGCAACCCTCAGGGTGGTCACGCCGCCAGGCGAGCACTTCGCTCACTTCGTCACGCGTCGAACGTAACGGTGGCGCAGGTTCGGCATCTAGCGGAATATGAAAATGCACGCGGGCTTCAAGGAAATTGCCGCACGCTGGGCCAAGCGCCAAGAAATCGGGGAGATCCTTGAAACGGGTAACAACTCCGCAAGCGTCGCGTAACAGCACCTGATGAAAATACACCGGCTCATCGTAACATCGGATCGCATCCAGCGCGGCTGGATCTCGCGGATCAAACGCGATAGCGTTTGAAAGATGGATTTTGGATATCCGAATGGCCGCCGACTCGAAACGATCCAGCGTCGAGCGCGCCTCGTCGAATTCCAGCGCGAAATGGCAGGCGTCGTAGTTCACTCCGATGCGTCGTCGGATCGATTCTGATGCTTCTGGCGCGTGGGCGTGGAGGCGGTCGAAAAAGGCAATGGTTTCGTGCGCGTTTTCAAAATGACCGAGTGGCTCGGGTTCCAGGCCGAGGTGAAAATCGGTGCCGGTGGCATCTGATAGTTCGTCGAGCCAATGAGCGAGCTCTATCAGGTGCTCGCAAATTTGTGATTCGTCGGCGAGGAAGGATTTGTGGGAGCCAGGCAGGGTGGAAACCGAGGCACCGGTGCCGGGCTGGGCGATGGCCGCTAGGATGCGGAAAAGATCCTGGGTGTAGTCGAGGCGTACACGCTCGGTCCAATCCGGCTGGAACGCGCGCTCCTTGACGCGTGTGCCGTGGAATCCGCCGTAGGGAAACCCATTGATGGTGAAAACGTAGGTGTTGGTTTCTATCAACCAGGCGCGCAAGGCGTCAAGATGTCCGTCGGTTAACAACTCGCGCGCGGCACCAGCCGAGAGGCGCAGGCCGATAGCGAAGGGAGCCCCACGAGCAAGCAGTCCCTGGGTGCAAAGCAAGTTTCTGACGTCTAAGACGTGGGTTTGCAGCATTTGGCGTGTTTCTAGCCAAGTTTCCGCCGGGTGGATGTTCGTGCAGTAGGCGAGGTGGGAGGATGCCAATTTCATGGTGGGGGCGGAGGCGTTGACACGTGATCAGATAGACTGAGAGCACGCCGGGTGAGGCCAGGGGGTTATGCCGGAAAGGCGGCGGCAATTTTTTCTGCCCAGTCCTTGGCGCGTTCGGCAAACCCACGATGATCACCGGCGTAAAGGATGCCACGCGACACGTTGATCACATCTGGGGCGTGCCGCGCGGCCGCGGCCAGTGCGGCGAGATCCCCGCCTTGGGCACCTAAACCCGGAACTAACAATGGCGCATCGGGCATTTTCTCTAAAACCTCCGCCGCATTCGTTAGGCCGACCACATAGCCGACGTCGGTTTTTCGGCCTTCGGCGGCGGCGCGATCGCCGAGGGCGGTGACGAGTTCAAAGACCATGCGGCCGTCGGCGAGGCGTTGTCGCTGGAAGTCCGCGGAGCCGGCGTTGGAGGTAACAGCTAGCAGATAGATTCCTTTGCCTTCCCAGTCGAGGAATGGTTCGATGGAGTCATATCCGAGAAACGGGTTGAGAGTGACGGCATCGACGTTCCAACGGCCAAAATACCCCTGAGCGTAGTATTTTTGGGTCTCACCGATGTCGCTGCGTTTGGCATCAAGGATCACTGGCACGTCATCGGGCATCGCAGAGAGCAAATCTTCTAACAACTTGATACCTTCGATGCCAAGGGCTTCAAAATAAGCCATGT
This sequence comes from Verrucomicrobiota bacterium, assembly GCA_039804325.1. GTDB lineage: Bacteria > Verrucomicrobiota > Verrucomicrobiia > Verrucomicrobiales > Akkermansiaceae > Luteolibacter. Next base: position 105 of record JBDLWH010000071.1, on the reverse strand, counting down.
TAGGTTTGAAGGCAGCGGCCCAGGGAGCGGTTTGAGTGACCACCTCCATGAGGAATGCCCGAGCGGCGGATGCCCCGCCATCGCCAGGGCGCGGATCGAGGCCGA
>JBDLWH010000070.1:0-14254 GCA_039804325.1 Verrucomicrobiota bacterium | reverse complement strand
AAATGCCTCCCAAACCGCTGCCCCGCCACCCAGGTGCCCGCCGTCCGGGTGACTCAGCACCACCGCATCGGGCACGATACCAAGTTTGCGCAGCGAGGGCATCACGCAGTGGCGGAAACTTTGTCGGTCGCCGCAATCCAGAAGCACCGCCCCGCCCGAGCCCCCGGTGAAACACGCGGCACCAGCACCATACTCGAGATCGTAAATCACCCACATCGGCTCGGATGACCGCCCGACCTGGAAATGCCCGCCTGGGATGGCCGCGAAACCGGCCGCCGAGGCGACGCTGGCATTGGCGACGCATCCATTCAGGCGGGTCAAGGCGTGGGCCAGCGGCGGGACAGGCGAGAGGGCCACAGCGGCTAGGGCCGCGACGAGTAACACGAAAACCAGTGGGACAAGCACCAGATTAGCCAGCACCGAAACCGGCGTGATCAATCCGAAGTGAAAGGCCGTCAGGGGAGCCGAGCCCAGTGCCGCAGCCAGGGAAACGGCCAGTGATTGGGCGAGGCGAATCCTGCGATGCAGCCAAAACGACTGCCACTTGCTCATCGCTTGGTTAGGCAGGTAAAGCTCTGGCACAGCCATCCAGGCGAAGACTTTGGCCGCCAACGACGAGCCCACCGCGATGGCCGCCACCACCCCGTAGGAAAGTTGCACTCCGGGCTGAAAGAGCAGGCGACCATCCCAGAGCATGGCAGCTAACAGGACAGCCCCTAACGCGTTGAGGAGATCGGGTTGTCGGCGGAATCCTAAGGCCCCGAGAAACACGGCGGCCATCCATGCGGAGCGCACGGCCGGAGCGCTGTTGCCCGTGATCCACGCGTATCCCCACATCAAGGGCAGCAGCGCTATGATCGCTTGTCGCCTCGGCACGCCTAACCACCCCAAGACCAGCCAACCGATGCTCCCGACCATGGCCACATGCAAGCCGCTGACCGAGAAGACGTGCAGTGTCCCGCTGTTGCGAAACGCCGCAATGAGGACATCCGCGTCGGGCGGTGACTCGCCGATGACCACGGCCCGAATCACGTTCGCCTCCTGCGAATCATGCGCCAGTCCTGCCGTCACGCGGTCACGAAATCCATGGCGTATCGTCGCTCCTAGCGCCGCCAGCCGCCCGGTTTCCACCTGCTCCGCCCACTCCGCGTGAAAGACCGCTGCGATCCCCTGGTTTTCAAGCCATGACGCTCGGTCAAACTCCCCCGGATTCCGTGGTTGGGGGAGCGGGCCGAAGTTGCCGTGCGCCGTGATCACCGCGCCAGCCACGGGTGCTTCGCCTTGGCCTTCCCACAGCACATCCGCGCATGGGTAGTTGCCACCGAACACTCGCGCCGGAGCACTCCACGCGCGCCCCCCGCCTTGGGCGTCTTTCAGAACTCTGGCCCGAACTTGACCGCCTGTGGTGGCTAACAATGACCGCTGTGCCGCCGCGAGTGAATCGACGCGCCACGTCAACACGGCCGCGGCGGTCCAGCCACAAAACAACCATGCCGCGCCGCGCCGCCAACCAGCCGAGAGGGCGCCGAGCGCAGAAATGCTCGCCCCGGTTAAGAGGCCGGCGACAGGGTGCCAGTTGGTAGCGGTGACGCAGGATGCCGCGATGAGCGCTGCGACAAACAACGGGTGGCGAACGCAAAACCCCCGCCAATTTCCCCCTCTGCCGGATGGGTCGCGCCGCATGGCCAGGGGGCTCGTGGATTCATCCCTGGTTATTGGCCCCTAGGTATTTATCCATCCCCCAATCGTGGAGCTTGTGGTTGGCATTGGCCGAATGGCGCGTCATTGGAAATTGATCGATGACTTGTTGCATGATGGCCACCGCCGCTGGACGGTTGCCCTCGACCTCGTCATACAATTCGGCAAGTCGGAACAGAAAATACGCCGCATCGTTGACCTCCCATTCTTGGCTTTCCAGCGCGAGACGTATCGTTTTTACCGCTGAGCCCGGATCTCCCAAATGCGATTTGTAGATTTTGGCGATTTCCACCCACGGCAGGCGATTCAAGGGGTCGGCTTTGGCGGCCTCGCGAAACGCTTCGATAGCTCCCTGATAATCGCCTTGAGCCATGAGCGAGCGGGCGTCGTGCATGAAGTCACGATCGACCATCTCGGAGCTGTCGTAAATAGCATGGGTGACTCGCTGGACGCAGTTGGGCAAAATGTGCAGGACAAAGAAAACTCCGATGACCCCGGCCGTCACGATGGCCAGCAATATGCCGTTGAAGGTTTGCTGGCCACTGAGGGTCTGGATGACGCTCTCTAAAGCCGTGATTTTACCATCCGGGTCCCCAATTTCTTGTAGTTTGCGGACTTCCTCGGTCTTTTCTTTGATCGCGCTGCCGGAGTTGAGATAAATCATCCAGGTTCCGCCAACGACGCAAGCCATCACGACATACAGTATCCACTTGATCATGCACTGATGATGAAGCGATCCCGGCCCAACCAAAAGCAAAATTTAGGTGATAGAATGCTTCGGCCATGAACTTCGGTGGCCCGTGCCACCACTTGCGTGGCTTGTGGAATTACAAGCGGCGGGCGGCGCGTCCTTCGTCGATGAGTTTCCAGAAGCATTTCGAGCCAGCGAGCGCTTCGTCCTCGGCGAGTGGCATCTTCGAGCGGAACAAGAAATCCGAGAACGTTCCTTTGTGCAAAACCCGGTGGACGATCACGGAGCTTTCCTTCACCTCAAAGTAAAACCGGTAGTCCTTGGCACGGAACCGATACAACACTCGCCCGTCGCGCTCAATTTTACCAAAGCGTTCGCCGGTGAGGTGTTCGATGTCGTCCTTGCCGACTTTGAATTCCTCGATCAAATCGAGCTGTTCGAGGGTATCGAGACTCGAAAGCTCTGCGGCACTGATTTCGTTGAAAACGATCTGAAACACGGAGCGAGGCTAGAGCGCCATGCGGGATTAGAAAAGCCCAAAGAATGCGCTCTGGGATTCGGGTCGGGTGCGTCGCATCAGCCTTGCGCGGGCCGGTCGAAAGCTTTAGACCATCGCCGAAGATGTCCGATGCTCCTCCAAAACCCCACAGCAAACTGTCCTGGTCGCGGACACTCGTGCGGATTTTGCTCATTTGCGCCGGCTCCGTGGCCATCCTGCTTCCGGCTTGGTTGCCTAATCGTTCGTCGGTTTCCATCGAGCGCGGCACGGTCGAGTTGCTTCAGGCCATGCTGCTGGCCGCGGCGGCCGCAGTGATGCTGGGGGCCTCGCCACATGCGGGGGCCTACCGCCCGGTCTGCCGTATCCTGGCGCTCGCTCTGCTGGCCGCCTTTATCGGGGAAATCGAGGATTTTGTGTCGGGCATCCTTGGCTGGAAGTTTCACGAAGTTTGGGTGATCGGAACGATCCTGGCCCTTGCCCTGATCAACACCATCCGCCACAGGCGCGTGATGTTACACTTTCTAGCGGATATAGGCAATCATGCCGGCTCCGGATTGGTCGCCGCGGCTCTGCTTATTCTTTACGTGTTCAACCGGGTCATTGGCAGCGTCACCTTTTGGCAGGTGTCGCTAGGGGCCGCCTTCTCACCGAACATTCCCAAAATTTGCAAGAGCTACCTGGAACTGCTCGCCTGTTATTTTCTGTTTATCGGGGCGCTCGGGCTCTCCATCACCATGGCCAGGCGCCAAGAACCCACCTGACACACCACCATGTTTCACCTCGTGCTTGTCGAACCGGAAATCCCTCACAACGCCGGTGCCGCCGGTCGCCTCGCGTTGGCCACCGACTCGACCCTCCACCTGATCGAACCGCTCGGGTTCTCCCTCGACGATAAACACGTCCGGCGCACTGGCCTGGACTATTGGCATCAGGTGAAACGCCACGTCTGGCCGTCCTTCGACGCTTTAGTTCAGTCAGCCGATCCCGCGGCCAGTTTCTGGTATGCCAGCACCAAGGCCGGAGCCACCCCATGGCAGGCGGCCTTTCGTCCCGGCGACTATCTGGTATTTGGTCGTGAAACGCGCGGCCTGCCACAAGACATGCTTGCCGATGCAGGCGATCACGCGCTACGCATTCCGATGTCCCCGGGTGGAACCCGCAGCCTCAACCTTTCCACCGCCATTGCCATCGTCCTCTACGAAGCCGTCCGCCAGCAGAATCCGGCATGGTGACCGTTTCACCACCACTCATTCCTATGCCACCCGCACAAAAAGGTTACAAAATCATCAATCACCGCGACACCCAATACCGTTGGATCATGCAAAACCAACGGGGCGTTAACGAACTGCTCGTGGAAGCCAGCGCGCCGGTCAACGGTCAGGTGCTCGTCGCCTCCTTGCCGCGCATCGTCAGCCATGACATGGTCACCCAAGCCATCGACTTTGCGAACGCGCACGGCTGGAAACCTAACGAGGCCGCGCCACCATGGCGCTGCCAACATACGCGCCGTGGGTTTCGGATAGAGGGTGACGCATGAAAGCATGAATCGGTTATGACAGCATGGTTCGCATGTCGTGGGGTGCTCGATAGTGAGCGCGCGCGGATGTGGCGGCCGGTGATATGGGTCATCGTGGCGAGCGCGCTCGCCCATTTGTGGTGTGTGGGATCTCAGTTTTACATGGATGATCTATCAGGCATCGTGAACAACGATGCTATCCGCGAGGGACGCTTCTGGCAGCCGCTGCCGCTGAGTTGGACCCAGTTAGGATATGCCGTGCAATACCGGCTCTTTGGCATGTCGCCGGTGGGGTTTCATGTCGTGAACTGGTTGCTGCACACCGCCGTGGCCTGCGTCTTGTTTGGATTCGGGCGGGATTTCCTGCGTGGGCGCTTTCCGGACGGGGTGGCCTTGTTAGGAGCGCTGTGGTTTGCGGTGCATCCCTTGGCGAGTGAAATCCCCAACTACGCACGGACGCAGGATCTGGCGTGGGTCACGTTGTTCTCGCTGTTAGCTTGCTGGGCTTTGCTGCGGTTCTTGCGCGACGGCGGATGGTGGAAACTTGGGGGATGCGCGCTGGGGATCGTCGGTGCCACCTTATCAAAGGGCCCGGGAATGTTTCACGCGCTGATGATGACCAGCGCGATCGGCCTGGCGTTCATAACCCCGGCTCACTGGAAATTGTTACGCCGCCGGGCGCGGTGGCTAGTGGGACTCGTGTTATTAGGTTTGGCCGTGCTTTGGTTCACCGGGATCATCCCTAACCTGTGGCAGGCCACTAGGCATTGGGTGGAGCCTCGCTTCATCGGTCACGCCTACACGCTGGGGCGCGTGTTCTGGGAGTTTGCCTGGCGCAGCGTCATCCCCGTGGCGCTCTGCTCGGACCACCACATCGCCGAAACCTTGGTGCCCGCCGCCGCGAAATGGTGGAGTATCCCAGACACCGGCGCCATGGTCGCAGCGGCGGCCATGCTCGCACTAACGGTTGTTAGCGGTGTGCTGGCTTTGCGAAAATCTACCCGATTGTTTGGCATTTGCTTGTTCCTCTACATCGCCACAATTGGATTCCGGGTTTTGTATTTGATCCCGGAGTTCATGCCGGAATACCGGATCTATCCGGGCCTGCCGTGGTTCTGCCTCGGCGCGGCTATTCTGCTAGGCGCTGGCTGGCAAGCGCTAGCCGGCATCCACTCACCGCGCGTCCTTGCCGTGCTCAGCGTGCTGGTATTGGCCGGGCTCTCGGCCAAGCGCTCGTTGGTGTGGCACGACCTTGATCGTTTGGCCGCTGATATTTTGCGACAATATCCTGGGCAAGGGCGGGCTGTGTGGGAGTTGCAGGACCGTGACCTTGACGCGCAAAACTGGCAGATGGTGATCGATAGGCAGCGCCTGGTGTGGCCGCAGGTGTTCCACGTCTTCTTGGAGGAAAATCGACGCCTCGCGCCGCGCCGGGAGTTGCCCACCGGGCATTTCGCACTGGCCGATGTGGTGTGCGCCGGGCGATACGCCATCGCTCTGGCTCATGTGGCGGGGCCGGGCGCGGGGCTAGCCGAGATCCGGCGATTGGAACGTCACATGCGCGGGCTGCGGATGGACCCCGTCGAACACAAACTCCATTGGAGTTATTTCTTTCAATCCAAGGTGTTAGTGTTGGAGCAAGCCGGGGACTATCAGGCGGCCTGCGATGTGATCGAACGTGAAAAACCCGACCCGTTAAGCAAAGCCGACATGGCCCGTGTCCAGGCCAAGCTCGCGGCGCAGTGTGCGGCGGAGCACTGAGCCTACCTGTTAGGCTAGGTTAGTAAACACCGACTGCACGTCATCATCATCTTCTAACTTGTCGATGATGGTTTCCACTTCGACGATTTGTTCCTCGGTGAGTTCGATGGGTTGGTTAGCCAAGCGTTGCAAGGTGGACTTGGTGGCTGGGATGCCCATGGCCTCAACGGCTTGCGAGAGTTGTGAAAACGCGCTGAATGCCCCGATGACCGAAACCACTCCATCGTCCACGTGCATCTCCTCCAGACCGGCGTCAATGAGATCAAGCTCGATCTCCTCGAGATTCTTTCCCTCGGGCACAACGAACTCGATCACCGACTTGCGCGAGAACATGAAATCCAGCGCACCCGAATTGACAAGCAGTCCGCCATTTTTGTTAAAAATGGTTTTGATATTGGTGACAGATCTGTTGGAATTATCGGTGGCCACCTCAATAAAAAACAACGAACCGTGCGGGCCCTTCCCCTCGTAGGTCACTTCCGAAATATCTGCGGCGTCCTTTCCTGCGGCACGTTTGATGGCGGCCTCGATGTTTTCGCGAGAGAGGTTTTGCGCCTTGGCATTGTTAATGGCCACACGCAGCGGCGCGTTAGATTCCGGGTCCGGCCCACCGCCTTTGGCCGCGAGGGTGATGGACTTGGCCAGCTTGGGAAACACTTTGGACATCGTGGCCCAGCGTGATTCCTTGGCCCGACGGCGGCATTCAAAGGCTCTTCCCATGGTCGTTGGTTTGGTTGACTTGTCCCGGCGACTGGCCGGGACGCGTATTGAAGCACAACGGCGCTCAAGCTCAATAGCGGATGTGATCGCCCGTGCGGGTAACCGAAAAAACCGCCTTGGCTAACAAACGCCCTTTTTCCGGCAATATGAGGCACATCGGTTGCACTGGATGCAATGAAATGAGGAAATGGAGAACTCCCGGGTCGCGGGATCTCGGGTGATGGCGTGAACCGGGCATTGTTTTTCACAAACGCCACAGTTGACACAATGAGGTTGATAGATGTGCCGCCGCTTGAAGGCAACCATCGCAAAACACCCTAACAACACGCCGTAGGGACAAACAAACCGGCAAAACGGCCGGTAAATCCAGAATCCGGCAAGCACACTAGCGATCAGAACTCCCCAAGCAAACGCATCGCCCACCCAAAACACCCCAGTCTCTACCAACCCGCCATGCCACCAGTTCATCGCTCGGTGAAGCCAGCCATAACCGAAGAAAAAGGCGGTTTTGTAGGGGTCGAGCATGCACACCCAGGTGCAGACGCCCCGGATGGCCAGCCAAGCGGTGGCGGCAAGCGTGAGAACCGGGAATGCCCGCAGAATCCGCTCAAGCCAAACGGGCAAGCGCAAAGAATAACGTCCGCCTAGCAGGTGTTGCACGGCACCTAGCGGGCAACCTGCGATGCAAAAAACCCGGCCCATGAGCAAGGCAACCGCCAAGGGTAACAGAAACATGAGCGCTGTGGAAACGCCTATCAACTCGGGATGAACCAACCCGATAGACATGTTAGCGACCGAACCGACAGGACAAATGCACCCGCCGCGCACGAAACCGAAATAAACTAACGTGAGCGTGGCCGGAATCCAGAACCAGCGGAAATGCACATGCCGCCAAACCATCACCGCGCCTAACAACAACGTGGCTGCCAGCATGGCAAGATCCAGGATAGGCCACCCAAACCATTCTACTTGATAGAGTGTGGGAACGAATTGCTCTCGATAGCATGAAATTTGCGTGTTACTGCCGAGTTCTTCGGCGCTGGGAATGCCAAATCCCGGCGCGGCCACCGCCTGCTCTGCGGCGGGTGGAGCGGCCGATGCAGCTGCGGCAAACGGATCATCATCCACTGCGGCAAAGCTAACCATCAGCATGGCGCACCACGCGGCGAGGACGCGCGAGGCGAGCCTCATGATCGAGCCTCCCCGTCATCGCTGGGCATGCCACCCATGGCCCTGCGTTCCATGGCCTTGTCCAATTCAAAGTCGCCGCGGTAATTGTCCTCCGGGAAGTTATGGACACGCTCGATGGCGTGATCCGGGCAAACTGCGGCGATCGAGCATCGATTGCAACCGATGCAGAGGTCCGGGCGAATGACGAGAAACATCGACTTCGTGCCCAGGTCATTGCACCGCTTAGTGCAAAGTCCGCAGGCCGTGCAGCGGTCCGGATCAATGGTGTAGTGATGGTATCCATCTTGTCCGCCGCAGAATTCCTCGCGCCGCACCGCATCGTAGGGGCAAACACGCCGCCCCTGATCGTCGATGTGGTCCGACGCAACGGTTAGATCTGAGAGGTGGCCATAACAGGCAACGCAGTATGAACACTTCACCGGATCATTAACGGCTTTGACGGCCGAGGGTTTTCGAACGCAGGCGGTTTCACATTTACCGCAAAAGGTACATCGATCCAGGTTGATGCGCCAAACATACGGACCCTTGGGTTGGCGAAAATCCGCTTCCGGGTCGGCCCCGGAAAAAACACGCCACGCCGCACCACCGAGCACCGCCGTGCCAATCCATTGGCCGCCAAATTGAATGAACGTGCGCCGGTCGAGTTTCATGATTGGCCGTGGTGCGATGCTTACGGGTGACTCGCCGGGGCGGGTGCCACGACGGGTCGCCATGATGCCGGAGCGACAAACCCACGGCCGATTAAGTCCTTAGGCGTGCTATCCCCGGAAATAGCGAGCAAGGCACGCTGCACACGCGCCGCGGTGGCCACAGGCACTTTGTTGAGGTCGAGAAGCACGGACGTCAGTGGAACAGGTGCCGTGACAGCCAAGGTTTTGAAATTTTCGGGTTTGGCAAAATCCACGGCGCAGCTAGCAGTGAGAGCGTAACTTGAGATCACTGCGGCATCGACGGTTCCGCTCATCAGGGCATCGAGGTTTTCGCCACAACTGGAGAAGTAGCGTGAGGCACTCGGTTGGATGCCTTTACCTGCTAGGATCAACAGGGGCGCGTGGTATTTTTCGTAGGAGTCCTCTTGACCGAAGGCAATGCGTTTGCCCTGAATGTCTGCTAGGGTTTTGATAGGTGAGTCCTTGGCGGTGACAAACTGACCGGTCATGGTGGCCAGGTTTTTAGGGTCAAGGATATCGGCGACGCGTTTGAAGTTGCGAGCGGCTTGAGCATTGAATCTCACGCCGACCCACGGTTTGCAGAGCACCCCGTCGAAATCCTTGGCTTGGATTGCTTTTTCAAGGTCCATGACTTCCATGAAATAGGTGAACTCCAGAGTGATGTGATGTTTCTGAAGTTCCGCTAGAACGCCGCTATAACTGCGGCTAGCAATTTCACTGATGCATTCGCAAGCTGTCTTGGCACAGTAAATGTCATTGACGCCGATTTTGAGCGTGAGCGGTTGGGACTCCTCGGCGGCGGGGGCGGCCACCGGGGTGAGAGCGGTTTCCTCGGCTACCGCCGTCTGCGCAGCGCCCATTGATGGGTGAAGGCCGCCCCAAAAGGCGACCACGAGGGGGGCGAGAGAACACAGGCGCTTCACATGAGTCGCGCGCGGTAAAATACTCATGGAGTGGTCATGGCGGTGAGTTTCCCGCGGAGGTTTTCCACGAACTCCTGATCGCTCGGGATGAGCCGGGTGAGCGGTAGATCAAAGGTTTTTTGTCCCACTAAAAGTCGGATTTTACCTTCGCGAACCATGGAGGATGGGCCTGGCGCCTCATCAAAAGAAATCAACCTTCCCGTCACTTTGTTGCCGGTTTGGGCGTCCTGCCAAGTCCTAACATCGGATAACTCGGCCGGGCCTTTCTTTTGAGTTGCGGCACCTACAGGCGCGCTGGAAATACCCGCCGGTGGGGCGTCGGACACGCATTTGATGATGCAGCTCTTGGTGGTTGATGCGAGGAAAATGGCACCCTTGTGATTGACGGCCACGGGGATGGTGGAGCATCCGTTCACTAATTCCCCTAGGCCGTCGATGATTTTGGCGCCCTTGCCCTTGCGGTCGCAGATTTTCACGCGAGTCGGGCTCTTTTCCACCGTGACGATGAATCCAGTGCCCAGAGCGGCCACATTGACCGGATTGCAGCACCCATGGTAATCATCTAACGTGGTGCCCCGCGCCCCGAATTCATCCCGTTTTTTACGATTGGTAAACGTCTGAACTTTGAAGGCACCGAGGTTTGCAACCAAGATAGAATCGCCGTCGTTGGTCGGAGAGAAATCAAAGATCCCACAGCAGAGACGAAATTCCCCTTCAATCTTCTTGGTCAGCGTGGCCTTGTCGCCCTTGAAATTAAAAAACGCAATTTGGCTTTTTTTGTAATCGGCCACGGCCAATGCGTCACCGATGAAATGGGCATCGGTGGCCGACGATACTTCAGGCAGCACATACTCCGATTCCTTCGTGCCGGTGGTGGAATATACCGCGCAACTGGCCCCACAGGCCACTGTCATCGTGCGTTTCTTGCCTTGAAATTCCACTTCCTCGGTCGTGGTCTTGGTTGATAACAGATAGGTCTTGCCGTTAGCCAGAGTCATGGCGGATGGCCGTATGCTCAGTTGTGAGGCAAACTCAGCGATTTTCTTGCCCGTCGCATCATAGGTTATCACGGAGCCGTTATCTAAGAGCACCTGGATTTGATCCTGGGGAGTCATCGCGATGCTAACGGGTGTGGCTGCCAACGGCTCTGTCACAAACGTTGGGTCCACTTTATAGGTGGGGGTTTCCACAGCCGCTGCGGACGCCGCCGTGATAGCACAGAGAAAGCTGATACTTGAATGCACCCATGGCAGATGTTTTTTCATGTCAATGCCACTACCATCTACCAGGCACCCGATGAAAGGCATCTTTTGCTCGCAACCACAAATGATTGAATACGGCTAGCTTTTCATCATTGACGCGTTACTCGCCCACGGGCACACCGGTCGGCAGTCAGGTTGATTTTCCCTCAGCCATGTGCTTGAGGAGGCGCTGATTGAACTCATCGGCCATGTTGTATCCGAGGCGGCGCAGTTGAAGGTCGAGCGCGGCGATGGTCACCATGCGCGCGGTATCGCGGCCAGGCGCGACGGGGATTTCGACATGAGGAACCTGCTGGCCGAGGATTTCATAGGTTTTTTGCTGCATGCCGAGGCGATCTACCTCGTTGAGATCGGCATGGGGTTTGAGCATGACGACGAGATCGAGGCGTTTATCTGGGCGGATCGAGGCGAGACCATACAGGTTGGCCACATTGACGATGCCGATACCACGGATCTCCATGTAGCCGCGCGACAAGTCCGGCGAGCTCGCGACGAGTTCGCCAGCCACATATTTGATGCGCACCATATCATCGGCCACCAAGGAAGCGCCGCGTTCGAGTAGGCCGATGGCCGTTTCGGATTTACCAGAGCCGCTTTTACCAATGATGAGCACGCCAACCCCGCGCATATCCACCATGCATCCGTGCAGAGTGATGGTGGGCGCAAAGTCGTGTTCAAGACGAATCGTGGCGGTGTTGAGGAAATTCATGGTCACTTGAGAGGTGCCAAAAACTGGGATCGAGTGTTCGTTGGCGACGGTCATGAGAGAATCCTCTAACATGGATCCGCGGGCCACCACAATGCACGGAATGTTGCGATCACACATGCGCCGAAAGCGATCCACTCGCATCGCGTCGGGCAATTTCCGCAAATAGGACAGCTCCGAGAACCCCAGCACCTGGACGCGCTTCCACGCAAAGTAGGAGAAAAACCCGGCTAACGCTAACCCCGGCCGGTTCATGGCGGGCTCGTAGAGGGGGCTCTCGAAGCCGACGCGTTCTCCGAGGAGCACTAGCCCGAGCGCCTCGGCATGGTTTTCGAAGAAGGTTTCGATCGTGATGGAGGCGACGGTTTTGACGCGTGGTGGCATGGCCGTGATACAAGCAGATGACGGCAGCCACGGCACGCGAAATTCCCAGGCGTCATAAAACAACCTCGATTATCATTGATGACGATCTATCGGTTTGCGCCTTCGTCACATCTCATCGTTGAGGCGATGGGGCCTCTAGCATGACTCACGATGGCCATCACTCATGGATGTCCGGCCGGGAGATTAACGTAGTGAAGCGCTCTTCGAGTTGACGGAGAATCTCTTGATCTTCAATTTTCCCGCCATCGGTGGTGGTGATATACAGGGTATCCATCGCCACGCCTTTTTCGGTGCAAATGCGCGCATGAGCGGTGTTGAGGCCGTAATGGTTGATAGTGTGAAAGAGGTCGTGAAGAAGCCCAATGCGGTCTAACGCCTGAAGCTCAACCGTCGTACACGTGGGATGAAGGTCGTTGCTCACGTAGGCCTGCACCGGCACCGGAATTCCTTGGTCCGTCCGGGGTTTAAGGAAATTCACGCGTCGGCGCAAATACCGCTCCGGCTCGTAATCGGCAGCGGCTAACACCTTCTCAAAGGTTTCAAGGAATCGCTTGCGCGTTGATGCCGTCGAGACCGTCTCAAAGTTCGTGGTACACACGTTGAAGATGTTCACCACGATGCCGTCATTGCGGGTAAATAAGTCGGCTGATAGAATGTTAATTTGCTCCGATGCGAACGCACAGCAGATTTTTTCCAACAACATCGGTTTATCGCGTGTGGCCAGCACCAGTTCTGTATAACCCTTGTCGGGGTAATCAATCCATTTGATGCACGAGGCTAAGGGCGTGCCATTCTCGCCCTCGCGCTGAAGAAAATGCCTAACAGTACGCACCTGGGTCACAATGTGCTTGGCCTGCCGAAAGTGAAACGCCGACGCGGGCATGCGCTCAAAGTGGCGTTCCACATCCGGCTGATAGTCCGCGCGCATGATTCCGACAACCTCGTCACGCAAAACGACGCGCTCATCGTCGAGCCTTTTTTCGTAAAGTTCGCGGCCATCCTCAAGGAAATGACGAGTGGCTGAATGGAGTTGGAGCATCAGGCTTTCTTTCCATCCGCTCCAAGCGTCGGGCGCGGTGCCATTAGAATCCGCAAAAGTAAAGAGAAGGAGTGCGTCGAGATTGGAGCGAGTTTTGATGATGCCGACAAAATCCGCGATGACCTCCGGATCTTCAAGGTTGCGCGTGGTGGCGGTGCGCCAAAACGCCAGGTGATTATCTACCAGAAACATGATCAACGAGCGCCGGGCTCCTCGAATCTGAAGGCGGTTACACATCCGGGCCGCTAACATCGCTGACCCGTCGATGTGCTCACGCACATTTTCCGCCCGTCCCGTATCGTGCAAAATCACTGCCAGATAGAGCGCGTAGGGGTCCTCGATCTCATGAAAGAGCCGTCGATAGATTTCATGGCCCGGGTGGTTTTCGGCGACGAGTTGGTCAAGTTGTTCGACGCAGCGCAGCGTGTGTTCGTCGGCAGTGTAGCGGTGGAAAAACTCGTGTTGAACCAAGCAGTCCAGTGCGCCGAACTCAGGCAGGTAGCGGCCGAGAAACCCGATTCGGTGCATGAGGCGAAGGATGCGAGCGACGTCGCCCTTGCGTTCGAGAATGGCTTGAAATATCTGACGGTTTGTTTTCGAGTATCGGAATGGGCGGTCGATATCTCCCCAGTGGTTAGCAATGAGGCGCCGAATTTGCGGGCTGAGTTCCAGGTTGCGCACCTGGCAATGTTGGAAAAGCCGCATTAACCGGTGGGCATCCTCCTTGAACACATCCGGCCTTGCGGGAAATAACCGCCCATTGCGCGCGATAAACCCATCAAATTCCTCGCGGCGCTTCCTGCGAAAGGTCAAAAACGAACGAATCCCTGACTCGGCGTGCGAGTCCTGTTCGATCTGGAAAGCTTCCATCAATGAGGTGCTGTGTTGATAGATATGACGGGTGTGGCGATAGTAATCGCGCATAAACGCCTCCGTGCTCCGCAGAATGTCGCGCTGAGGATAGGCAAATGCGGTGGCCACCACGCCTTGAAGGTGGAGCGTGAGTTGGTCAGTCCCCTTGTTAGTATGATAGTGAAGTTCGTTACGCACACGGTGGAGAAAATCGTAGGCTTCCTCGATTTCACGGCACGCCGAGGCGGTGAGCAGTTTACTTTCGACGAGGTCGGCCAGTTGGGCGCTGCCACGTTTGACGCGTGCGACCCACTGGATGCTGTGATAGTCGCGCATGCCGC
>JBDLWH010000069.1:0-4896 GCA_039804325.1 Verrucomicrobiota bacterium | reverse complement strand
TATTCCCCCATGAAAAAGAGCGCAAACTTCATTGACGAGTACTCGGTGTGATAGCCGCCGACGAGTTCGGTTTCGCATTCTGGCAGGTCGAAGGGCATGCGGTTCGTTTCTGCGAAGATCGAAACCGTGAAGATCACAAACGCGATGACGGCGGGAATCAAGAAGAGCACGCTCTGCAGATCGGGCAGTCCGAGGTGGCCATTTTTCCACAGCGGCAGTAACAGCCAACCGTGATCCGCCTGCTCTTGGACAATCTTGCCCAGATTGAGCTCACCGAAGTAGAGGAGCACCGGAATAATCGATAGCCCTAACGAGATTTCGTAGGAAATCATCTGCGCTGATGACCGGATGCCGCCAAGAAACGGGAATTTCGAGTTAGACGACCAACCTGCGAGAGTGATGCCGTAAACCGTTAGTGAGGAAACGGCGAACACAAACAGCGGTCCGATATCGATGTCGGCAATCACTAAGTTTTGGGTACAGCCAAAAAGTGAGACCGCCGAGCCAAAGGGAATCACGCACACAGTGATGAGCGCGGGAGCCACGGTCAACACAGGTGCCAGCCAATAAAACCCCTTGCGAACATGCGCCGGAGTAAAATCCTCCTTGAGAAATAACTTCACACCATCGGCCATCGGTTGGATCAATCCGAAAAAATGAAAATCCTTTTTGAAGCCTAACAACGTGAGCGGGATTCCGGTGCGGTTAGGACCGACGCGGTCCTGGATAATGGCGCAGAAGCGGCGCTCGAAATACACCGAGATGGGCACCAGTGGCAGCACGACCAGAAAAGTCAGAGCAATGATTTTGGCGATAAGGATGAGGATTTCCATAGGGCTGGTGGCCTGGGTGGCAATGAGTGGGAGGGATGGGGGCGTGAAGTGAGCCAGGAATTAACCACCCGTGGCCGCCAGACGGGCGCGTTCCTGAACAAGCAGCGGAATCTGATAGCCGGTATCTATGATGGGCGTCCCTTGGGGGCCAATCTTTGCCTGCGAGTGGCCATGGAAGGCGGGCACGGTTTGGGCGATGGCCTCGAAGACATGGGAAATTTCCGGGATATCGGGCGATTCGCCGGCGATGGCCACGATGATGTCGCGTAGGATGTGGCAATCGTCACGCACCTTGGCGGGGAGTACCACGGCCCGATTGAGGCGTTGGACGCGGCCGGAGAGGTTGACCATAGAGCCGGATTTTTCGGCAAAGGCAGCGGTCGGCAAGATCAAGTGGGCCGCTAGGGCGGTGGGATTGGCGAGGGTGTGGCAATGGGCGAGGAACTCGAGTTTGGCGAGGTCTTCGAAGTGGAAGCCGGCATCAGTGATGATGTCTTCGCCGAATACCAAGAGGGTTTTGATGGCTCCAGAACTCACCCCAGCGCGGATGGCGTCGAGTTTGGCGAAAGGATCTTCGGTTTCCCAGATGAGTTTGGCACCGGTGGTGTTCGGGTTGCGATCCGCTGCGATGAGCAGACCGTCTGGCTCGGCAAAATGCGGCACCAACGTCACATGATTCGTGCCGATCTTAGCGGCTAGCATGCGTGTCAGAAACAATTCCTCATTAGTCATGCGGCCCGAGCCGATGATGGCAACGTGCTCGGCGGGCTGCTCTTTGAGCTTAGCGGCCGCCATCTCGATCGCGTCGGCCCATGCCAGCGGGCCATGCTGTGCGCCGTACTTTGCGAGTGGATGGCTGAAGCGCGCCACGCCATCGATGGAATGAAAATTCAGCCGGTGCGAGTCGGGCATCCAGTATGAATTGACCTCCGGGTTGAGTCGCGGAGTGATGCGGAAGAGCTTATTGCCGCGCGTCCAAAGGCTGATGTTTGTGCCAGTGCCGCAATTGACGTCGATGCTCGGGGTTTCTTTGAGAAACCAGACCCTCATTTGGAATCGAAAATCGTTTGAGGTCAAGGCACCCACCGGGCAGAGATCAACCGTGTTGAGCGAATAATTGGAATCGAGCAAACGATTCGGGTGCACGGTGAGCATCGTGTGAGTGCCGCGCTGGGTGAACCCGAGCACTGGATCACCCGCCACCTCGTTCATGAAACGAATGCAACGCCCGCATAAAATGCACCGTTCGTTGTCGAGCCTCAACCGCGGACCAATCTCGACGTTTTTTGGCTTTTTCACCTTCATTTCTGAGAAGCGCGACACGCCCCGCCCGTGCTCCACCGAATGCTCCTGCAACCGGCATTCGCCCGCCTGATCACAGATTGGGCAATCCAACGGGTGATTGATCAGCAAAAATTCCATCACCCCCTCGCGCGATTTTTCCACAATGTCGCTGTGGGTGCGTATCCCCATGTTTTCCGTCACCGTGTTGGCACAGGCAATCACCGGGCGCCCAGTCCAATGAATCGGCTCATAGCCCGCCTCATCGCGCTCGGGATCCTTCCCCGGCACGGGCCGCGGCGGCAGACCCATCTGGACTTGGCACATCCGACAACTTCCGGGGGAACTCAACGTCGGATGATAGCAATAATGAGGGACGATGGTGCCGGCTTGCCGACACGCTTCGATCATGCGCGTGCCTCTGGGAAATTGCCGCCAAACCCCATCGATCTGGACATTGACTCGGCCGTGTGCAGCCGCAACATCTTTGGGCAGACTCGATGGCTCAGTGGCTGTTGGGGTGTCGCTCATGGCTCAATAGGCAAGCCCGACGCGTTACTCAGCTTCGTCCGACGGGATCGCGCGCGACTATGTCTATGACCTCAGGGCCCCGCAAGCCCCTTTGCAAAAATCTCACCGAAGCTCGGCGACGTCGGGCACGAGCAGGCGTCTGAGGATTTGCGGCCAGTGATCTTCGCAAAGGCAGACACTATGCAAGCGCGTCATCTCATGGTAATCAGGGGGCCCATGGCCGATTCTCCAATGCCCGCACCCGAAAACCGACGAGCCCCCAACGTGCTGGTTTTCATGGTTTTGCTATCCGTGGCCGGCCTGGTCGTTGCTCTGTTATCGCTGTCCACGCCACAGAACCTCAAAAACATCGGCGGGTATGAAGTCACCTCGAAAACCGGGACCGCCTGGGAAATGACGACCGTTTTGCAAAGTGCTATTGACCGCAAGCAGCCGCTGACGTTAACCGAGCGCCATATCAACCTGTGGCTCGCACGCACCCTCCAGCCTCATCAAGGCGGCCTTTTCTCGCGAGTTATTTCGCTCGATCGCGTCTGGGTTCGCCTCGAAGATAAGCGTGCGGAAGTGATTCAGGCGCGTCGCATTTTTGGGCAACCGTTCACCGTTTCGATGTTCGTCAAGGTGGAACAATCCCATGGCGACCATGGCGCACTCACCCAAATTCATCTGCATGGCGGCTCGTATTTTGAAATTTTGCCCCAAGTTCGGCGCGGCGGCCGCTTTGGAAACCTAGTCGTCCCCCAGGGGTTCCTGCTCATGGTCATCCCATCCTATCAAAAATTGGCTCGCCTCTTGAGCGAGGAAATTCACCTCGGCTTTGAAGAAATGGCTCACATTCAAATCGCCAAGGGCCGCCTCATTCTCGATCCGCGCCATCGTCTCGTCGAGCCGTCCTCCATTCCCTCAGGCACCCGTCATGCCTTCTAACCCCCGCGTCATCTATCGCCTGCTCGCGTTGGGCTGCCTGTGCGCGTCGAGCGTCGCCGAAGAGCCAATCCCGCGCGCCACCCAAGTCACCGAACCCCCACCCCAATCCGCCCCTAGCGGCCCAGAATGGGTGGTGAGTCGGTCGAATCAATTTCGCATCTCCGGCGGCGAAAGCCTTGTGCGCGCCAGCGTCGCCATGCTTGCCGAAGAAACCAAAGACGACCTGCTCAACCTGACCGCCGAAAAGGACGCTTGGAAAACCCCCGTGATCGTCCGCCTCTACGGCAAGCCCGGCGACCCACTGCCCGCCCGAACCGTCATGATGCGCCTCATCATCATCGAAGGCATCAGCGAAATCCACCTCGACGTCCACCTAAGCCGCGGCATCGAACACGAACGCTTCCAGCGCGCCCTCACCACCGCCCTGCTCTACGAACGCTCACTGCGCACTCAACAACCGGCCCGCGACCCCGACGCCCGACTTCTCGTGCCGCCTTGGCTCGCCGTCGGCTTGCGGGAAACCACCGCATGGCATCTCGACCGCTGCGACCGACGCCTCTATGAAGCGCTCTTTAAACAAGGCGGAATGTTCAAAATCGACGAACTCTTTGCCGTCAATGAGAATGCGTTTGAGGAAATGGATGCCGCTACGCGTGCGGCCTTCCGCGTCTCGGCTGGGGCCATGGTCATGGCGTTGTTAGAGCAACCACTCGGTAAGGATGGCTTTCGGTCGTTCCTTACCCAGGTCGCCACCTACGAGGGGGAAATGCCCGGGTTATTGCGCCAACATTTTCCTGAACTCAACCTCTCAGAAACGAGCCTTGCGAAATGGTGGGCGCTGCAATTTGCGAACCAAGGTGGTCTCAACCTGCTCACTGACATTCTCACCATTTCACAAACCGAATCGGCTCTCGTCGAAGCGCTCCACCTGAATGTTCACACCCCGGAAGGCATCATCCAACCACAACCCCTCGCCCACTGGCCCGAGCTGGCCGCCCTCAATGCTCCTGAGCGCGTCGCCGCCGTGCGCATCGCCCAAGACGCACTGGTGCGCCTGAGCTATCGATGCTTCCCGTCCTACCGCTCACTCCTTACAGACTATCAGAAGGTGCTCAACGCCATCGCCACCAACAAAACCAAAGACGTCGCCCAACAACTCGCCTCACTCGAAGAAACACGCGCCACCATGAGCACCCGCGCTTCTCGCGCCCGCGATTACCTCGATTGGTTTGAAATCACACGCGCCAGAGAAACCAGCGGAGCCTTCGACGATTACCTCCGGCTCAAGGACCAACTCAAATCTAACCCCCATCGTCGCAAGGAT
>JBDLWH010000068.1:0-3551 GCA_039804325.1 Verrucomicrobiota bacterium | reverse complement strand
TGCGATCCAGTATTCCAAGCGACACAATACATCCCAAAAGCCGTGCCAAGACATCCAAAAATGCCTCGTCCGAGTCCAATCATGATCGAAGTTCCACTTGCGCGCATTCCTGAGGAGCCCGGTGCGGTAATTCCGCACGCCGGGATCTGCGAGGGGGGCGTTAGGCAACTAACGACCCACCCATAATTGAATACATAGCAGAATTATCAGATAGAAGAGGCCACGTCATGAGAACGTATGAACCAAGCCCCCGTGACACGACCACTTTTGGTTTACCACGAATTTCACGAATGACCACGAATGGAAGACAATCGCTCTCAGTCTTATTCGTGAGCATTCGTGTCATTTGTGAGCATTTCCAGGCGTCAGCAAGGTATTGACTCCGCTGCGCTCCGTCCGTGCGAGATGGCTTAGGACCACTCAACGCAAAAGGCGGCCTGTGTAGGCCGCCTTTTGCGTTGGAATCAGTGAGCTGATGAAAAAATGATCGTCGGGCTGGCAACGCCAGAGTGACATCCAGCCTCCAGTCGGGAGGGCAAGATGATTTCTCTCATTTCCCGAATGATTCCTCTAACGGCACAGGGTTGCAGATATCTTCCGCTACCCTGTCCTCCGCTCGACTGCAGTCCTTCGAGACCCCGAGTTTGTTCATCAGTTCGTAAAACGTCGGACGGCAGACCCCCAACTCCTGAGCGGCGGCGGTGATCTTACCGTTGTTGCGCTCAAGAGCCATGCGCACCATGTTTCGTTCTAAATGCTCGCGCGCCTCCTTGAGATTTCCTGACAAGGCGAACGTGTTCGCTTCGGCCGTCCTCAATGAACTGTCTGGCAACTCAATGGAAGCGGGCGTTGAGAGCTCCAGATCGGCCTCGGTAACTTCCGGGCTATCCGCGATGATCACGGCACGTTGGATTCTGTTTTGGAGCTCCCGCACGTTACCGGCCCAAGAATGAGCAAAAATGGCTCGAACCGCCTGGGCACTGAAAGCCAATCCGACGCGACCGTTCTGGGCCCCGAAGTGTTTGAG
Source organism: Verrucomicrobiota bacterium (assembly GCA_039804325.1). Lineage (GTDB taxonomy): Bacteria > Verrucomicrobiota > Verrucomicrobiia > Verrucomicrobiales > Akkermansiaceae > Luteolibacter. The sequence goes on along the minus strand of JBDLWH010000068.1, from coordinate 2,524 downwards.
AAAATCCTTGGCCAGAAGAATGATGTCATCCCCCCGCTCTCGAAGAGGCGGCAGTTTGCAAGTGACTACAGCCAAACGAAAATAGAGATCTTCACGAAACCGTCCTTCTGCGAGGGCTTTGGTGAGATCGACGTGTGTCGCCGCCAGCACTCGGGTATCGATCTGGATCTCATGGCGCCCCCCCACCCGCTGAATACGCTTTTCTTGAAGGAATCGGAGCAGTTTCACTTGGACGGGCGGCGGCAAGTCCCCGATTTCATCGAGGAACAACGTTCCGCCAGCGGCAGTTTCAATCAGCCCAAGTCGTTGGCTGTTTGCCCCGGTGAAGGAGCCTTTCTCATAACCGAAGAGCTCGCTCTCGATGAGGTTTTCGGGGATTGCGTTGCAGTTGATGGCCACGAATGGTTTGGCGTGGAATGCGCTTCTACGGTGGATCGCGCTGGCGACCATTTCCTTGCCCGTGCCGCTTTCGCCCAAAATGAGCACTGGACAAGCCGATTTGCTCACCTTGCTGATGGTTTTGAAAACCTCCTGCATCGCATCACTGCCGCCAAGCATCCCTTCAAACATGTCCGAGCGTTCCTCGCTCTGCATGCATCGGTAGTCCCGCTCGAGTTCGCTCACATAAACGCAGCGCTGAAGCAGTAATTTGAGTTGCGCGAGGTCGAGGGGTTTGCAGAGAAAATCATACGCGCCCGCACCGATCGCCTTAACCGCGTTTTCACGGTCGCTCTGGCCTGAAATGATGATGATTTTCGCCGACCTGTCGTGTGTGAGGAGTGCGGCCAAGGTCGACATGCCTTCCCGGGTGTCATTTGGGCTAGGCGGCAACCCGAGGTCGAGGAGCACGACCGCAGGGCGGTGCTTGACGAAGGCACTCAAGGCGCTGCTACGGTCGCTCGCCATCGCCACCTCATAATCAGGTGCCACAGCCCACTTCATTTGGGTGCGGATTTCCTCGTCATCATCGATGATTAAAACTTTCGGTTTCATGAGATAGTTCGATGGGATTTGAGATTCGTCGCAAGAGGCATGAAAATGGTGAAGCAGCTTCCCTTTCCCTGCTCGCTCTCCACCGAGATGCCCCCGCCGTGGGCCTCTATGATTTTCTTGCACTGATACATCCCTATGCCCAGACCGTTGGTTTTGGTGCTATGAAACGGGCGAAACAACAGGTTTTTAACAAATTCTGGACTCATGCCACAACCGGTGTCGGCCACCACGAGGGCAACCCCATGAGTTTCTAGGCGCGTCTCAACCCTCACCATCCCGCCGCCATTCAGGGATTCCTGCGCGTTGAGCACGAGGTTCGTCACCACACTCCTCATGGCCTCCATGTCGAGCGCCAGCGCGGGCACTGGCGGCAATTCTCGATGCAAGCACCGCTTTGTCCCTGTTTTCGCTTTAAATCCATCCAGCACCTCGCCACAGAGCAGATCGAGCCGACACGACGAGCGTTTCAATTCAAGTCCACGGCGCAAGCTGCCCAGTTTTAAAATAAGTTGGTTGATCCGCTCGACGGTTCGCCCCACACCCCGGATGGTATCGGCGCGGAATTCGGGATCATCAAGGTGAGCGGGAAGGTTTTGCAGCATCAAGCTCAGTCCATTAGCGGCATTCTTGAGATCATGCACGAAAAATGTAGAGAGCGTTTGGAACGCCTCCCATTCCTTAGCCTGCAAAACCGCATCACTCAGCGAACAATTCAACAGGCCGCCAGCCAACTGATCACCAATGCATTTTAATAAGTCTAACTCCTCGTGACTATAAGGCACACCGTTGACCCGATCCGCTAACACCATCAGCCCCACCAGTTGCTCTGCCGCCACCAACGGCACCACCCAACGGTCACCTCCGTGTTCAAATTTCCTGGGACAACCATTGCGCAAGGATTGTGCCCACTCCGCCCGCTCTGCCTCTAACGAAAATGGTTGTCTGCGTCTGGCAAGTCCGGCCAAACTTCCAGAATCCATGGCCACCCCGCTCAGTGCGCCACCCGTCTCGGTGGACGACAGCCTCTCGAGCCCGGGCGGTTCGCTCACCACAGTGAACACCGTCACGCCGAGCACATGAAAACTCTCGGCAACCACTTCAGCGGCGTTCTTGCCCAAAGTCGGGGCATCCAGAACGCTGGCAGTCCGCCGCGTGAACTGCGTCCATATTTCCCGGAAATCATGCTCAGGTCGGCGAAAGTTTCGGCTCACGAACCGCCGCAAAGCCGTCCTGACTCGCTCCGACAGTAGCAGCACCGACACTCCCACTACCCCTAGCAACAACACCAGCGCCTGTGCTGAAAATGCAGCGGCTCCACCAAGTCGCTCAACTAATTGCGCCAAGAGCCCGACAGCCGCAAAATACACCCCAGCGAGAATCATCGTGACCGACCCTTGCAAAATGCCGCGCGACGGATAAACATCAAATTTACCGAAGCCAGATCGAACCATGCCTAGACCAACCAAGACACATCCGAGGAGCAGCGCCACAAGCGTGAGTTTCGCTAACACGGGATCGTATCCCGAAAACA
>JBDLWH010000067.1:0-2970 GCA_039804325.1 Verrucomicrobiota bacterium | reverse complement strand
GTCATAGACCGCCGCTACAGGCTGGTGGCCGCCGATCCCCTTGCCGCCGGTGAGATCGAACTCATTGCTCCGCAATCGCTTGGGTTTGCCAAGGCCAGGCGACCCTACGATTTTCACAAAGGCATGGCGGGCCGAGTGGCCATTCTGGCTGGCTCGGCACGCTATCCGGGAGCCGCCGTTCTCGCGGCCATCGGGGCCTTGCGTGGTGGCGCTGGTCTCATCACCCTGCACGTCCCGGCGCGCATCGCCCAGCGCATCGCCGCCCAATGCCCACCGGAAATCATCCTCCGCACTTACCACTCACCTCTGGATTGGCACCATTTACACGGTGACTCGCTCGTCATCGGCTGCGGCCTGGGCGATATGGACGACGCGAGCGCAGCTTGCCTGCTTGAGGGCATCGCGCACGCCTCGGGCCCGGTCGTCATCGACGCCGACGCGCTGAACCTCATTGCCCGAAGTGGCCAGCTAGGCATGATAGGACCGAACCATCTGCTCACGCCCCACCCGGGGGAATTCCAACGCTTGGCCCCGGATCTCGCCGGACTGCCGAGAGAAATCGCCGCGCGCCGGTTCACGGATCGCTGCCCGGCCACGTTGTTACTCAAAGGTTGCCGAACCTTGGTAACCCGCCGCAACCACCCACTCTGGGCCAATGCCACCGGCCATCCCGGCATGGCCACCGGCGGCCAGGGCGATCTGCTCGCCGGCCTCATCGGCGCTCGCCTCGCCGCCGGCGACCCACCAGTCGAAGCCGCCTCACTCGCCGCTTGGCTCTGCGGACGCAGCGCGGAAATCGCCCTCAATGCCACCGGGCTCTCCCAAGAATCCCTCACACCCAGCGACGTCGCTCACTACCTCGGCAGCGCGTTTCTCGATTGGCAACGCGCACGACGGTAGTCACCAAATCGTCCCCCCCGGCGCACTCGCGTCACCGAGGGTACCATGCCATTGCCACCCGAATCAGTTCACCGAGACGGCGGCAGAACCGGTCTCGCCGGTACGGATGCGAATCGCTTGTTCAATGGTGGAAATAAACACCTTCCCATCACCAATCTTGCCCGTGTTGGCACTCTTGACGATCACGGCCGCCACTTGATCAACGAGCTCATCGTCCACCACAATCTCGATCTTCACCTTAGGTAAAAAATCCACTGTGTATTCCGATCCTCGGTAAATCTCGGTGTGTCCTTTCTGACGCCCAAAACCTTTGACTTCCGTCACCGTCATCCCTTGAACCCCTACCTCCGCTAGGGCTTCCTTGACCTCTTCTAACTTGAACGGCTTGATGATCGCTTCGATTTTTTTCATGATGCAGTGGATAGTTAAAATAGAAAAAAGCACTGGCCGTGCCAAAATGACAGGATGGGCCAATTATTTTCCGCCACGACACTAGACGCCTGCGCCGCCACTGACGAGTGGAAAAAGTACGCCGGGGAACTTGATCATGGCTAAAATGACAATGCCCACTCGCATCATCCCATGAGCACGTCAAAACGTGACGCTCTGCCAGCACGTAACGTCTGGCCTTTTCCTTCGCCTAACGCTCTGATAGCATCCCCCCATGCCTCACAAATCCCTGTTTGAAAAAATTTACGATCACGAAATCCCCGCTTCTATCGTCTATCAGGATGAACGCTGCGTGGCATTTCACGACATATCCCCCCAGGCCCCACTGCACGTCTTGATCGTCCCCCGCAAACCCCTGCCTCGCGTCGGGGAAGCCGATATCGATGACGCCTCGCTCCTTGGACACCTGTTACTCACAGCCGCCGAGATCGCTCGCCGCCTCGGCGTCGCTCATTCCGGTTACCGACTCGTTATCAACAATGGCCCAGATGGCGGCGAAGCCGTCCCCCATCTGCATGTCCACTTGCTAGGTGGACGCCCGCTCGCTTGGCCGCCCGGCTGAGAACTTCTGGGATTTGGGCTTGACCCACGACGACCACGAAATCACGGTCGCCACATCTTTACTAAAACGCGGCACCAAGGTCCGCTATCGATTGTTTACCCTATCACAACCATGAATGGCACACCCCATACTAACCGACGCAATATCCTGAAACTCCTGGCCGCCTCCACGGCCGCTCCGATGATTCTCCCCAGTCGCTTGTTCGGGGCAAGCGCCCCATCTAACAAAATAACCATCGGCTGCATCGGCGTCGGCTGGCAAGGTGTTGAAAACCTCAATGCCTTCCTTGCGCTACAGGACGATTGCCAGGTGGTGGCCATTTGTGATGTGGATGAGAGCCACCTGAAGCAAGCGGTGGACAGTGTGAATGCCCGTTATAACAATAAGGATTGCAAGGGCTACAAGGATTTTCGCGAGCTGCTAGCGCGCAAGGACATCGATGCCGTTAGCATTTGCACCCCCGACCACTGGCACTCCATCCCAGCCATCGCCGCTGCCCAAGCGGGCAAGGATATTTTCTGTGAGAAACCCCTCTCCCACACGCTCAACGAAGGCATCGCCATGGTCAATGCCTCGACCCAAAACAAGCGCATCTGGCAGACCGGCTCGTGGCAACGCTCGGTGGCGTCATTCCGCTGGGCCGTCGAGTTAGTCCAGAACGGTTATGTCGGCAAGGTCACACGCGTCGAAGTCGGATTGCCATCTGGCCACGTGGATTTCGGCGGCTCGGGCAAGGACCGACCTAACGGACCAGTGCCTGCCGGTGTGGATTATGACATGTGGGTCGGCCCCTCGGCCATGATGCCCTTCAACGCCAGCCGCTTTCACAAAAACTGGCGCTGGAATTACAATACCGGCGGCGGCCAGCTCATGGATTGGATCGGCCACCATTGCGACATCGCCCACTGGGGACTGGCCAACCCGCAATACGGGTGCGGCCCAGATGATGCCGTGGGCCCGCTCGAAGTCTCGGCCACCGCCGAGTTTCCAGCCAAGGACGACGTCTGGAACACCGCCACCAAATACCATATCGAATGCAAGTATCCTAACCAAATCGA
>JBDLWH010000066.1:0-2903 GCA_039804325.1 Verrucomicrobiota bacterium | reverse complement strand
TCTTTCCACTCTGCCAAATCTTTTGGCAGCCCGCCGTAGCCCCAGTTCTGGCTATTCTTGTTCCACAGGTGGCCTGCAATTGGCATGCCATGGCCGCCAAACTCACCCACCACTTTCACGTAATCATCAAAGCGCTTGTCGCTTAATGGAAACGTTGGATTCGGATAGGCATGGTGGTCAGCGATATCGCCCACAGGCCAAAAGTTTCCGCCGCTGGCGATGTTGATCGCGCGGGTTTTGTCGTAGGCGACGGCCAATTTTCCGACGTCCATGGTCCGATGTTGTCCCCATGCTTCGTTGAAGGGTGTCCAAACCGCGATGCATGGGACATCGCGCAGGTGATCGACCATGCGCTTGTATTCGGTGACGAATTGGTCGTGGGCCTGATCCGGCCACGTGCCGTCCTTGGGGTTGGGGCTGAGCAACGCCCATTTCGGGCTCGATTCCTTGGGTTCGTCGTTAGGGTTGCCAAACCCTTGGCTCACCTGGTCCTGCCACATCAGCATGCCGATTTGATCGCAGTGGGCATAATACCGTCGTGGCTCGATCTTGATGTGCTTGCGAATCATGTTGAATCCGGCGGCCTTGAGGAAGTCGATATCGGAGATCATGGCAGCATTCGACGGCGGGGTGAGCAGTCCATCCGGCCACCATCCTTGGTCAAGCGGACCCCAGTGGAAGATAGGCTTGCCATTCAACGTGAACCTCCAACGCCCCTTGGCGTCCTTCGCCTTCCCAAACTCACGCATCGCTACGTAGGATTTCACCGCGTCGAGAACCTTCCCGTTCGCATCAACGAGCTCAATGTGCAGGTTGTAAAGATTGGGCTCCGCGGGCGACCAAAGTTTGGCGGCGGGAATTTCCAATGATATCACTCCGGCCCCCGCCCCTCTCGCCACCCGCTTACCCGCAAACGATGCCGTCACTCGGACGATATCGCCTTTGCGCGTCGCGCTGGGTCGCTTCGCCTCGACTTGCAAGCGCCCCGCTTTGATGTCGCAGGTGTAATCGAGGTCGATGATGTAGCGATCGCTCACATTTTCTAACCAAACCGTTTGCCAGATGCCGGTGACGCGGGTGTACCAGATACTCCCGGGATTGAGTCGCTGCTTGCCGTGGAGTTGATAGCCTTCGGTGGCGTCGTCCACGCGCACGAGCAATTCATTGCCGCTGCTCTTGAGAGCAGGAGTGATATCGAATGAAAATGGGGTGTATCCGCCGGTGTGGCTGCCGATGCGCTGGCCGTTGACCCACACGGTGGTGGTATAATCAACCGCCTCAAAGTTGAGCAACGTGCGTTTTCCCGCCCTCAATCCGGGCAGCGGCCGCTTGTACCAAAGCACCTCGCTTGGCGCGATCAACCGACCGACTCCCGACAACTGCGATTCTGGACAGAACGGCACCAAAATTTGGCCATTCCATTTCGCTGGCGGCGTCTCTTGCTTGGGGGTCACGGCGTAGTTCCATAGCCCATTGAGATTGGCCCAATCCGCCCGTTCCATCTGCGGCCGTGGATATTCCTGCCACGCCGAATCTACCGTCACGTCCTTCCCCCATGGCGTCATCATTCCACCCGCCACCGGTTGCCATGCCGCATGCGCCGGCAGCGCGGCCAAGCACCCGCTAACCAGACCGCAACAGATCAGGGTGATGGATTGCGCGGTGCGTGATGAGATGAATGAATTTGTGCGTTTCATGCGGGGCAATTAGGTGACGGCACCCCATCGAGCGCAAGCCTGAAAACCATCGGCCGTGTTCACCCTCCGAGTGGGCGCGCCACCCTGCAACGCGAGGAAGCCGGGCCAGCCGCCACTACGCCTATTGAATCAGATGCTTTGCATGGGTTGCTCGGTTCTTGCGGCTAAGAATGGCCCGACAACGATCCGCGCCTCATGAGCCACATCGGCGGGACTTCTCAAAACTAGGGGTTCCGCTCATGGACTTATCGAGTCTTAGCCATCCATTTTATGACCTTTTCACGCCTTTCCATCCCACTTTTTGGGTTCGTCGCCGTTTCTTTGAATTGCGGATTCTGTGCGACGCTTCCGGTAAGCGCCACGCCATCGCCCAGCTCCGAAGCCACGGGCAGCCTCACCGGTCAACTCGCGAAAGGATCGGCTTATGACACCCTCTGGTCCATCCCTCAGCTCTACAAAAACGACGCCAACCCCATCATCGAGGAATTCGCCATCCAAGGCCAACTCCAAGCCCAATGCGCCTATGGCTCGGCCGACAACGGCGAATACGGATCGGACGACATGCCCCACTCGTCAACTTGGGGCGACGTCGAAGTCCGGCGGTTCCGTCTGGGCCTAAAGGGGCGGATGTTCCGCTTCATTAAATTCCACAGTCTCATCGATCTCTACCCGGACCTTTCCCCGCGCGTCTATAAAGGCATCGCGGAAACATATCTCACGTTTGCCCCAAGCGACGCGTTCAATCTATCGCTGGGCAAGGCGGAATTGAAGTTCACCCGTGAACAAGAAATCTCGTCGCGCGAAATCCTGCCCTTTGAGCGGTCACAACTTGTCAACCTGTTCTACGGCGGCGAACTCACCGGAGCGTGGGTCTCGGGCAAAAACCTCGCCGGCGGGTGGCTCTATGAGTTGGGGGTTTTCGGAAATGACCGCCAAGACGAATGGACCGAGTTTAACGGCGGCGCGATGATCCTTACCAAAATCGGGTACAACTACACGGCGCGCACTCATTTTGATTTGGCCCTGGCTGAACTCCAATACCTCCACAACACCCAACCCGGAGCCGTCGGCTCCAACGGCCTGAACTCTCCCAAGTTCACCGATTGCATCGCCCTCTCCAACGACTTGACCCAAGGCCACTTCAGCCTCGCCACCGAATTGTTTTGGGGCGATGGCGATGACCAGCGGCCAAATGTCGCCGGATTC
>JBDLWH010000065.1:0-4541 GCA_039804325.1 Verrucomicrobiota bacterium | reverse complement strand
GTGGCTTTAAGAGCAGATGGCACGGTGGTGGCATGGGGACTTAATACGGATGGTCAGACCAGCATTCCCTCCGGGTTAAGCAACGTCACGTCGGTCTCTGCGGGGGGCAATCACAGCGTGGCCTTGAAAAGCGATACCACGGTGGTGGCCTGGGGGAAAATCTACAATAGCACGTCCGGCTATGTTCCTGATGTTGTTCCTACGGATTTGGTCGGGATGACGTCCATTGCGGCAGGAGCCTTTCACACGCTAGCCCTCGGTGCTCAGCAACCCCCCGACATTGAAACACATCCAGTGAGCCTGACGGTGAAGCGTGGCGCACTTGCCAGTTTCACGGTTGAGGCAATCAGCAACGCCACGCTGAGCTATCAGTGGCAGAAGAACGGGGTGCCTATTGCCGGGGCGACCGCAGCAACTTATAATATTGCCAATGCGCAGGCGTCGCACGCCGGTCACTACACGGTGGTGTGTACTGACAGCAATGGCAGTGTGACGAGCAGCGCGGCCACGCTCACCGTGATCTTGCCTGTGGCTCCCACCATTACATCTCAACCGCTGAGCGTGATCGTGCGCCTCGGAGTTGATTCCACGAATGTGAGCTTCGATGTGAAGGCGTCTAACGCGACAAGTTATCAATGGTTGAAAAACGGGATAGAAATGATCGGTGCTACTACCGAGGTTCTGAATATTCCTAACGTGACGACGCAGGATGGGGGAAGCTATTCGGTGGTTATCAAAAATGATTTTGGCGTGGTGAAAAGCAAAGTCGCCTCATTGCGTGTGATTCCTGCGAACGTCATTGTTGTACCGCTCATTACGAGCAGCCTGGCGACTCTGACTCTGCCGGTAGGCCAGGTGATGACCGGTTATCTCATTGAAGCGAATACCAGCCCGACAAGTTATTCCGCAAACGGGCTGCCCAAGGGACTCAAGCTTAATTCCAAGACTGGCTGGATCACAGGGACACCAACCAAAATTGGCAGTTATCGTGTGACGCTACAAGCCAAGAGCAAAAGCGCGGGCACGGCCACAGCAACCAAACTGTTCAACGTTCAATCTTGATGCGATTGCCTCTACCCACATCAGCCTTTCGTTTGTTTGAGGGGCTAGATGGGGTGCAGCAGCCAGTGTTACGTTAGGCCATTTATCGCTTGCCTGGGAGCGAGGTCAATAAAATCCCAGGTCGAGCCGATGACCTCACTTGAGTGAGCGGCGGAGTTCGATAATGCGGTTGCGGCTGGTAAAAATCGAGCTCCGCAAATGAGCGAGGGCGGCTAGGTGATCGGGGTCATCTTCCGCCATCATTAATGTCTGACACGCCTGCACGGCGTCGTTGAGCCGGTTCAGGCACCGCTTTAAAATTGCCAGCACCAATCCCCTTTCCGAAACGTCATCGTTGAGCACGCCAGCAAGTTTTGTGCTGACGTTGAGCAAACAGGTGACAAGTTGATAGGCTGGTGAGCCAGGAATGGTATGTTGCGGGGCCACATCCATTGCGCGCATCGCCAATTCCTGAGCCTCAATTTGTAGCGGGTGATCCTGCTTCTCGTCGAATAACAGATCATCGGTTTCCAAGCAACGATCATCGTCCTCATTGCCTGTTTCATAGGACACATCCACACTCTGACCGTATGGGAGGAAATCCTCAGAATAGTTCTCGTCGCCTGATTCATCGCGCGTTGCCATGGCGTCGAGCAACCCGTCCCAGCCCATCACGAAGGCTTCCTTGCATTCGCTATCAGCGTCCTCCATATATTTCTCAATCACTTCCTGATAGGCGTCTGTCAGCCGATCCGATTCTTTCAGCCGCTGCTCCCAATCAAATTCGTCAAGGGCCCCCTCGATGGGTGATTTCAACCCGGTGGCTTCATTTCTGTGGATTAGCTGTGCCATAAAATCCCTCATGGCATTTAAGTTTGCTAATTTTTGCGCCTCTTCCGCATCATCATCCATCGACCATTCATGGATGGATATTTGTAGTGTGTAATTAGAGGCTTCGATGACTACTCGCCCATTGATTTCACAAAACCATTCGAGATAAAGGGTGTTCTTCCACTCATGCGGGATTTTCGATGGGTGTTGATAGAGCGACTGACTCTCGACGTTGCTAACGATTGGCACCTTGCATTTTCGCGAGGCCGTCATATCCCCCACAATCCCGGTTTGGTTAGAACCGAGGGCCTCAGCGTCTGACGGTACCTGAGGCGATGGGTTTCTAAAGCGCAGGCGGGTTCCCGCGAGATCCCGCCAACAATCGCCTTGGAGCGTTAAAACCAAGGGGGCGTCACGTCCAGCGAGCCAGATGAGGCCCGTGGTGGTGCCTTCGACGGTATTGTCGATCTCTCCGCAGATCACTGATGCATCGATTCTCCAAGCCATGAAAAGTATTTCAGTCACCCCTTGGGCATGCCGTCAAGTCAGCGTTGGCCCAGTGTCTTGTTAAAATCGGTGCATGAAGCGAGTGTCTAGCGACATGCTGGGCATGGGTGACCGCTCGCTACGATGGAACTTCATGGATTCAAATCCGACTGGCACGGTTGAGGGTGCTCATAGATTGCGCCCCATCCCCAGCCGTGAGGGTTGGAGTGAGGCGCATCGGGATGTGAAACTGGGGCGGCTCAGAGCGCGCGCAAGGTGTCCTTGATGGCGTCGAAGTTAGGGAGGTCTTTAGGATGATCCTGGACCTCGGCGTATTGGATGACGCCAGATTTGTCGATGACGAAGGCGGAGCGTTTGGCGACGCCACCCATGATGAGATTAGCGGCAGGGAGGAATTGATCGTAAGCCACGCCATAGGCATTGGCGACATGATGTTCGTAGTCGCTGAGCAGGGGGATGGTGATGCCTTCCTTTTCCGCCCATGCGGCTTGGGCGAAGGGATTATCGCCGGAGATGCCGAGCACGGTGGCATCGAGCGATTGGTAATCAGCAAGGCCGGCAGAGATTTCGCAGAACTCGGTGGTGCAAACGCCGGTGAAGGCCATGGGCACAAACAAGAGCACAATGTGGGATTTCCCGATCAGCTCGCTCAATGTCACGAGCTGTGGCCCATCGGCGGTTTTGGTGACGAGGGTGAAATCAGGGGCGAGATCGCCAACTTTAAGGTTCATGATGGTTTCTGGGGTTGTTGTGGTGAGACTCGGAGTGTACAACAGCCCGCCTCTATATGTCATACGAATTTTCAGAATTTGGTCGCCACCTTGGGTGCGGCAGCGGAATTGAGGAATTAATGGATGATCTGGGCCACGCGTTGGCCAGCGGTGGGGCGGATCTGAAAATGCTCGGTGGCGGTCAACCGGCGAAAATCCCGGAAATGAGTGCGGTGTGGCGCAAGCGGCTAGAGGAGATGGCGGAACAATCGGGCGGTTTGGATCGTGCGATGAGCACTTATGATCCGCCACGAGGCAATCCGCAGTTTCTTGAGGCCGTGGCCACCCTGTTTCGAAACACTTTCGGCTGGGATCTCGGCCCGGAAAATATCGCCATCACTCCAGGTGGTCAAACCGCCTTCTTCTTTCTGTTTAATCTGTTGGGCGGCCGTATGCCCGATGGCAGTCGGCGCAAAATCTTGTTGCCTCTCGTGCCTGAATACATCGGATATTCCAATCAGGGCACCGAGGGGGATCTATTTCGCGCCGTGCTGCCGGTGATTGAAAAATGCGGGCCGCATGATTTCAAATATCGGGTGGATTTTGAGAATCTAGAGATTACCCCGGACGTTGCGGCGATCTGTGCGTCGCGGCCGACCAATCCGACGGGTAATGTTCTGACGGACGATGAGGTAGCGCGGCTCTCGGCCATGGCCAAAAGCCATGGCATTCCCTTGATCATCGACAACGCATACGGAGCGCCGTTCCCCGGCATCATATTCGAGCCTGCGACGCCGTTCTGGGAGCCGCATGTGATTTTGACCTACAGCCTCTCGAAGATTGGCCTGCCGGGCACACGCACTGGCATCGTGATCGGGCCGCCGGAGGTCATCCGCGCCTTGGGGTCGATGAGCGCCATCGTCGGATTGTCTAACCCGAGCACTGGTCAGCAGATCATGTTGCCTCTAGTGGAATCGGGGGAAATCCTGCGGCTGAGCCGCGAGGTGGTCCGGCCGTTTTATGAGGCGAAATGCCAACTCGCCCGGCAAGCGGCGAGGGATGCCTTTGGCGACGCTGGCGAATGGTTCATGCACCGGAGCGAAGGGGCGCTTTTTTTATGGTTGTGGTTTCCCGGCCTGCCGATCACTTCTAAGGAGCTCTATCAGCGTCTTAAGCAGCGCGGGGTGCTCGTTATTCCCGGCGAGTATTTTTTCTTTGGGCTTGAGCAGGAGGGATGGTCGCACCGCGATGAATGCATCAGGGTTTCTTACGCGATGGACGAAGACGTGGTGCGCGACGGGTTACGCATCATCGCAGAGGAAGTCCGACGCGCGAGGGCATGATCTTCGCGCCTCCTGCGTCTGGTCTCACGGGTTAGTTACTAAGCCGATGGCCCGCTCAAGCAGCCGTCTGCCAGGGGACTTCCTTGGCGTCTTTCCACAATTCTTCGAG
>JBDLWH010000064.1:0-3763 GCA_039804325.1 Verrucomicrobiota bacterium | reverse complement strand
AGGGTTTTGGTAGAATGCGCGTTGGACCCCCCACCAGACGCCCCAGAAGCAGCCCGCGATGAGAGCGGCGAGGCAGGTGAGTTTGGCGAGTGTGCCGACGAGTTTGAGAAACCCGAACCATGCGATGCGCGGGGACATGACACGCACATTGAGCACACTCTGCCGTGTTTGGTGGCGAGGCATGGAAGTGCGGCATTTCATGGCTGGGCGGGTGACGGGTGGGGGTTATTTCGTGCGCAGGTCGAGCGAGAGTTCCGCGATGAGTTTGCAGAGGTCTGGGAAGTTGATGCCCATGGCGGCGGCGGCCTTTGGAAGGAGGCTGGTTTCGGTCATGCCGGGGATGGTGTTGGCCTCCAAGACGAACGGGCGATTTTGGGCGTCGAGGAGCACGTCCACCCTAGAGTAGATTTCGATACCCAGTGAGCGGTGGGCGGCGAGGGCGGCGCTTTGGACGGCGCGGGTTGTTTCGGCGTCGAGATCGGCGGGGCAGTGGTAGTCGCTGCCGGCGCCGCCGCTCATCCACGGGTATTTGTTGGCGAGGTCATAGAATCCATCGCGTGGGGCGATGTGGACGACGGGTAGCGCGCGATCATTGAGGATGCCCACCGTGAGTTCCTTGCCTGAAATGAATTCCTCAATGAGGATGTCCTGGCCGTATTGGGCCGCAGCGGCCAGTGCGGCCGATGCCAATGCCGGGTCACGCACGATGGTCACCCCGACGCTTGATCCTTCGCGCGGCGGCTTGACCACGAACGGCGTGGCGAAAGACGATTGGCAATGGCCGCTCGATATGTCCAGAATTTCTGATCTTGGTGTGGGCACGCCAGCGGCGAGAAAGGCAGATTTAGCGAGATTTTTATCGAAGGCGATGCGGCTGCTTAGGAGACCGGCCCCGGTGTATGGGACCCCCATGCGTTCGAGGATTTCTTGGAGTTGGCCGTCCTCGCCGAACGTGCCGTGGATCACATTGAAGACGAGATCCGTGCCCGGGGGTAAATCCACGGTGGTGCCCGTGACGTCCACTGCTTGGGCATCAAGGCCGAGGCTGGCAAGCGCCTGCTGCACGGCTACGCCCGAGGCAAGGGATATCCGGCGTTCGGAACCGGGGCCACCCATCAGGACGGCTATTTTGCGGCTGGTGAGCGATGACGGTGGGGCGGTGAGCATGGCGCGTGGTGGGTGAAAATTTCCCAGATTCAAAATTCGGATTCGTCGTGGCCTAGGATTTTGACTTCGGTTTCTAGGTTGATTCCCGATTGGGATAGGGCTTTTTGTTGGATTAAGGCGATGAGTTCGACGATGTCCATGGCGGACGCGCCGCCCTGGTTGACGAGGAAATTGGCGTGGGTGGACGAGACGGCGGCCCCGCCGTGTTGGGTGCCTTTGAATCCGAGGGATTCGATGAGTCGTCCGGCGGGGATTCCTGCGGGGTTTTTGAAGGTACACCCGGCGGAGGCGAAGTTGGGTTGGGATTTTTGCCGTTGGTCGCGGCATTCGTCCCACCGTTGTTTGATATGAGCCGGGGTGTCGGGTTTGCCTTTGAAAACCGCCTGGAGAGCGAAGTTGCGCCGGAGTTCGGGGGCGTTGCGATAATGAGCGACGATTTCGTCGCGTTCGCGGGTGCGGATGACGCCGTCTTCATCGAGAAAGGTCACGCGCACCACTTGGTCGAAGGTGGTGGCTCCCATGGCGCCAGCGTTCATGCGCAACGCCCCGCCCACGTTGCCCGGAATCCCTTCCATCCACTCAAACCCGCCGAGACCGCTCGCCCCGGCCAGACTCGCCAATTTTTTCAAGCGCACGCCGACGCCTGCGGTGATTTCGCCGCGTGGGCCGACGCTGAGGTCGGAAAATGGGCCGCCGGTTGGGTGGATGACGGCGCCGCGGATGCCGCCGTCGCGCACGAGGAGATTGGATCCACGCCCGACGATGCGCACGGGGATGCCGCGCTGGCGGCAGTAATCAACGAGAAACGCAAAGCCGTAAAAACTGTGGGGTTCTAACCAGTATTGGGCTGGGCCGCCAACCAGCAGGGTGGTGTGGCGGTTCATCGGTTCGTAAAGTTTGCCATCGATTTCCCCGGGTGGCATGATGGCGCGCATTTCCTCGAGGATGTGGAGGTCGGCGGCGATGCGTGTGCTGACTTCGTGGACGTTGCCGGCACCCAAGGTGATGAGGAGGTCGCCGGGTTTGAGGGCGTTGGCCACCGCGTGATGGGCGGTGGAGAGATCGGGAAGGAAACTCGCCGGGATGGTTCCGTGGCGTTGCATCGCATCGACGAGCGTTTGGCCCGAGACTCCCGGGATGGGGGCTTCCGATGCGGGATAGACATCGGTGATGAAGACGAGATCGGCGGCTTGGAGAACCTTTCCGAAATCCTCTGCGAGGGCCTGGGTGCGCGTGTAACGGTGAGGCTGGAAGAGCACCACGAGGCGCTGCGGTTTGAGCGAGCGAGCGGTTTGCAGGGTGGCGGCTAGCTCGGTGGGATGGTGGCCGTAATCGTCGATGATACGGAAATGGGTCGAGAGGTATTTGGTTTCGAACCGGCGTTTAGCCCCGGCAAAGGTTGCCAGAGCGCGGGCGATGAGCGGGAAATCCGCGCCGCAGCCATCGGCCAGGGCGATAGCTGCCAAGGCGTTGAGGATGTTGTGGTTGCCGGGGATGCCCAAGGTGATGGTCCCGAGTGGGGTGCCATTTTTGAGCACCGTGAACGACGACGATCCTTTCAGGTCGAGCATGTCCGTGGCCGCGTAATCGGCGTGATCCCAGCCATAGGACACGGCATTGGGGCGCTCGGCGCAGAGAGCGTTGGCCACGGGATCTTCGGCGCAGTAGATCAAGCGGCCGCGCGTTTGATCGGCGAGGCGGGTGAAGACCTCGCGGATGTGGTCGATATCCCGGTAAAAATCGAGGTGTTCGGCTTCGATGTTGAGGATGACGGCATGCTCCGGGTGATAAAGGGCGAGTGTGCCGTCACTTTCATCGCCTTCCGCAACCATGAAGTCCCCGGTGTTTGACCAATGGGCGTTGGTCCCCAGGATCGGGATTTCCGCCCCGACATAGTAGCTCGGTTGCAGGCCCGCCTCACGCAGGATATGGGCGGCCATGGCCGAGGTGGTGGTTTTCCCATGAGTGCCGGAAATGACAATGCCCATGCGCGTGTGAAGAATCGCCGCGAGGCACTCGGCGCGCCGCACCAGCGGGATGCCAGCTGCGGTGGCTGCGGCATAGGCCGGGTTTTCCGGGCGGATGGCTGAGGAAAAGATGACAAGGTCGGCGTCACTAACGGCCTCGGCGGTGTGTGGTGAGGAAAACCTCAATCCCACGCCCTGCATGCGTTCGGTTTCTGCGGTGGTGACACGGTCCGAGCCGCTCACGCGGTGGCCCATGCCTAAAAGTAACAGTGCGAGGCCACTCATGCCCGAGCCAGCTACGCCGATCAGATGGATGCGCAGCGGCAGGTTTGGGTCAGTCAGGCGTGGGGTCAAATCAGTCATGTCGGAATCAGAGAGGCTTCGATGGCGGCGCACACCTTATCGGCTGCGGCCGGAATGGCGAGTGTGCAGGCGGCTTTTGCCATGCGTTTGTAAGTTGGCAAGTCTTGCAAAATCGAATTGGCTAACGAAGCGAGATTTTGGGCATCCAACTCGCGTTCTTGGACGAGGACGGCTGCGCCGGCATGGGCGAAGACCTCGGCATTGCTCGTTTGATGGTCGTCGGCGGCGAATGGGTAAGGGACCAGGATGGAGGGGTGGCCGGAGCT
>JBDLWH010000063.1:0-4079 GCA_039804325.1 Verrucomicrobiota bacterium | reverse complement strand
TGTCCACCACCACCGGACTCCAGCACATCCGTCTCATCGCCCCGACCACTCCGCCAGCGCGTGTCAAGCTTCTGGCCGAATCGGCCGAAGGCTTTATTTACGCGCTTTCCCGCACTGGGGTGACCGGTGCCCACGGCGGGCCATCAGCCAATATCGCCGAATTGGTCGCGTCGATTCAACGCCACACGACCGTGCCGGTTTGCGTAGGATTCGGGATCAGCACCCCCGATCAAGCCGCGATGGTTGCCGCCTCAGCCGACGGCGTCATTGTCGGTTCCGCCATCGTCAAACAGGTTGAACTCCATCAGGATCACCCGGCCCAAGCCGTAAAAACCTTCACGGCTCCGCTCATTGCTGCCGTCAAACACGCAGAAATCCACTGACCATTGCCCCTTTGAACCCGGGTGAATAAGCTAGCCCATCGTTGATAGTCCAGAAAAGCAACGAATGCGGGGAATGCGGTTGCAGGTTGCGCCCGGACGGTTTTAACTCCCGCCCCTGTGCCCCCATTGGACATGCAATCCCTCACCGACGATATGGTGACAAACCGCGATTTTCTGCGCTCCGTATTCCGATCAATGCTGCGCGCCCGGATCCTCGAAAACAAACTTTCCAGCCTCTACAAGGCGGGTAAAATCGTTGGCGGCGTCTATCTGGGATGCGGCCAGGAGGCGGTGAGCGCCACCCTTGGCACCGCGCTCATTCAAGGCTCGGACATCTTCTCACCCCTCATCCGCGACCAAGCCGGCCGCACCGCTTTCGGCGAAGACCTGCTGGATTGCACCCGCACATATCTCGGCTCGGTCCACGGCCCGATGCGCGGGCGCGACGGCAATATCCACCGCGGACGCCCGGATCGCGGTATGCCAGCCATGATTTCACACCTCGGTTCACAAGTTTCGCTTGTGGCAGGGATGCTCTTTGCGAGGCGCCTCCAAAACCGGCTCGACGGCACCGTGGGTGCCACCTGCATCGGCGAAGGGGCATCATCCACCGGGTCTTTCCACGAGGGCCTTAACCTTGCCGCCGTGGAAAAATTGCCCCTCGTCGTCATCATCGCTAACAACCAATTCGCCTACTCCACTCCCAATGCCCGCCAGTTCGCTTGCGCCGACCTGATTGAAAAAGCGCGCGGCTATGGCATAGGCGGCTTCTCGGTAGATGGCACGGACCTGCTCGACTGCGCATCGGTCATACCCGAGGCGATACGCCGCGCCCGCGCCGGTCACGGGCCACAAATGATTGTCGCTCGCCTGTTGCGCCTCTCTGGCCATGGCGAACATGACGACGCGTTCTACGTGCCACCCGAAATGCGTCACGACCACTACGGGCGTGATTGCATTGAAGTGGCCACGCGCCAACTCGTCGAATGCGGTACCGCGACCGCCGAGGAAATCGTCGCCTGGCAAGACGAGTTTGCCGAGGAAGTCCAGCGCGCCGTGGCTCAAGCCCAACAGGAAGCCGCTCCCGACCCCTATCACGAGGATTGGACCGCCCTCTCCACTCGTTTTCCCTTGCCTGCTTGTCCATCCACCGCCCTGACCGTTTTCCCGTGAGCGTGACTTACATCGATGCCATCCGCGAAGCCCAGGAATCCCTCCTGCGCAACGACCCACGAGTGTTTCTCTACGGCCAGGACATCGCCACCTTCGGCGGTGCCTTCAAAGCCACCAAGGGACTCGCCGAAAAATTTCCCGGGCGTGTTGTTGACAGCCCGATCTCGGAAGACGCCATGATTGGGCTCGCCGTGGGTGCCGCCATCGAGGGACTCCGCCCTATCGTCGAAATGCAATTCGCCGATTTTTCGGCCATCGCGTTCAACCAAATCGTCAACCAGGCCGCCACTCACTTCTATCGCACGGGCATGCCCATCCCCATCACGGTGCGCTTGCCGTCGGGCGGCACTGCGGGGTCAGGTCCGTTCCACAGCCAAAGCATGGAAGGCATTTACGCCCAGTATCCCGGGCTCATCGTGCTCACCCCCGCGTCGGTCTCGGATGCGTATCACATGCTCATCGATGCCGTCGCCCTCGACGATCCGGTTATCTTCTGCGAACACAAATTCCTCTACCGCTGGCTTAAATCCAAATCCATCAACGGCGACCACCTGCCCATCGGCCAGGCCCGCATCATTCGCCCAGGCAAACACGCCACCGTCGTCGCCTACAGCGCCATGGTCCATGAAGCGGTGCGCGCTGCCGATCACCTCCAACACGACGGCTGGGAAATCGAAGTGGTCGATCTCCGGTCGGTGAAACCGCTCGACATCGATACGGTGCTCGCCTCGGTCGCCCGAACCGGACGCATCCTCGCCGTCGGCGAATCGTTCCCATGGGGCGGCGTCACCGCAGAAGTCGTCTCGCGCGTCGCCCAAGAGGGATTCCACCTTCTCGACGCCCCGCCCCAACGCCTCAACGCCCGCGACACCCCGGTCCCATACCACCCGAAACTCTGGGCCGCCCACCGTCCAACCCCAGAGTCAATCTGCCAAGCACTGCGCAAATTGCTCGCCTTCTAATCACGATTTCAAATTGTAAATTTCAAATCCACCCATTGACCTGATGCCCACCGTTCCCATTTTCATGCCCCAACTTGGTGAGTCGATTGCCGAGGCTACCGTCGTGCGGCTGGGTATCGCTCAAGGCGACCCGGTTCGTGCTGACCAAGAAATCATTGAGGTGGAAACCAATAAGGCCATCATGGGCGTGACCACCTTGTGTCACGGCATCGTCGCTGAAATCCGCGCCCAAGAAGGCGTCTCCTACTCGGTCGGCTCACTCTTAGGCCTTCTCGACGTCACCCATGAGGAAGTCACCCGAACCGGCGTGGACACCTTGGAATCCCTCGAAGCCAAACGCACCGCCACCCACCAAGCTGCCAGCCCAGGCCGTGCCGAGGCAAACCTGCACTTTGCATTCAACGACAACGATGCCTACGAGGAGGCCCCGGCCGTGGTGCCGAGCATCAAAGGGCTGCCCGTGCCCACCGGCACCATGGGCGCCCACTATATTTCGCCCCGGATGCGCGCTCGCATGAACGATCTCGGGTTGCGTGAGGCCGACATCTCTGCCGTGGTCGGTACCGGCGACGGTGGCCGCGTCACCGTAGAGGATCTTGAGCGATTTCTCGAATACATCAATGCCTGGCCCAACACCAACGCCTCACCCATGCGCCGCGCCGTGGCCGACGCCATGCGCCGCAGTTGGACGCGCCCGCTCGCAACGGTTGGCCTGCCCGTCATGCTCGACCGCGTGCTCGATCACCGACGGTCACGAACGCCTAAACCCGGCCTCACCCTCTATTTGTTGCGCGCCTTTGCCTTGGCCATCGCGGAAAACCCGACCACTGCGGGCTATCTCATCGGCGATAAAATCGTCCACCCGCGGTCGTTCGACATCGGCGTCGCCGTCCAAATCGAAGACGGCGTCGTGGTACCCGTCGTGCGCCAACTCGACCAAAAACCTCTCAAAGAACTCACCAGCGAATATGACGACTTGGTCAATCGTGCTCGCCGCCGCCGCCTCACCGACGAGGACTGCCGTGGCGGCATCGCTACGGTGACGAATTTCGGCACTTTCGGGCTGACCCTCGGGACTCCCATCCCGCTGCCCAATGAAACCCTCATTCTTGGCATCGGCGCCGGGGTGAAAAAACCTGTCTGGAGCCCCCAAGTCGAGGCATTCCTGCCCGCCACCGTGGCAGACATCTTCCTCACCTTCGACCACCGCGTCGTCGATGGCGGCGGTGCCGGCGTTCTGCTCTCCCGCGTCGCTCAACTCCTCCAAATGCCGGATGGTCTCTGACGCAGGATCCGCCCACCCGTGACGGTGGGCCATGCCGGGTGCGCCCAATGCTGTCAGTTTAAGAGTTTTTAACCGCAGATGAACTCAGATGGACGCAGATAACGACTGCGTTTTCATCCTCTTCATCTGCGTTCATCCTGTCCATCTGTGGTTGCATTCTTCTGATCTTTTGGAACTAAAATGACAGTATTGGCCGGGTGCGCCACCGGCACAAAAAAACGGCGACCCTTGTGGGGCCGCCGTCAGAGAAGACACGCGGATGGAGCCGCGCATTAA
>JBDLWH010000062.1:0-7091 GCA_039804325.1 Verrucomicrobiota bacterium | reverse complement strand
GCATCC
Organism: Verrucomicrobiota bacterium; assembly: GCA_039804325.1. Taxonomy (GTDB): domain Bacteria; phylum Verrucomicrobiota; class Verrucomicrobiia; order Verrucomicrobiales; family Akkermansiaceae; genus Luteolibacter. The sequence goes on along the minus strand of JBDLWH010000062.1, from coordinate 7,085 downwards.
GCAACGTGCCGCTTGCCGTCGCCCTCAAATATATCTGCGATCAAACCAAGCTCCGCTATAAAGTCGATGATTTCGCTGTCACGCTTGTTCCACTGGCCGAGACCGGAGAAGATGTTTTCATGCGTAACTTCACAGTGCCGCCTGACTTTGCGACATCCATCGACACGGCAGGCACCGGTGCTGGTGCTGGTGGCGGTGAGGTAGATCCCTTCGCATCAACGAGTGGCGGCGCGGGTGCGAGCACTCCGAAAATTGCGACGCGCAAACCGATTACCGATTTGCTCAAAGCATCGGGGATCTCATTCCCTGAGGGAACCTCAGCGACTCTCAGTGCCAATGGCGTGCTTCTGGTCACTAATACGACGACCGAACTCGACAAGGTGGAATCATTGGTGGAAGCGATAGCCACCAAACAACCGCAACAGGTGAAAATTACCACCAAGTTTGTCGAAATTTCCCAAGAAAACAACGATGAGCTCGGGTTCGATTGGATCATTAGCCCCTTTGGCCTTTCCGATAGCATCTTCGCTAGTGGTGGTACCAAAGGCAATCAATCCGGACGCGTCGGTAACGACTTCATCAGCCCGGTGGACGGCGTCGGAATCGGCGGTGTTCCCGTGGCTGGCACCGGTACCGTGAACTCTAACATTGTTACCAGTGGCCTCCGCTCCGGGGACCAAGCGCTTAACCGCAATAACATCGACGCCATTCTCAATAATCCGAACCGGACTTCCCAACAGACGAGCGTGGCTCCTGGCATCATGTCATTGACCGGGGTCTTCTCGAATAACCAAGTGCAAATGATCATGCGTGGCCTGGCCCAGAAAAAAGGCACGGACCTCATGACCGCCCCATCGGTCACCGCCAAATCTGGCCAAAAGGCGACCATCGAGATCATTCGCGAATTTATCTATCCGACTGAATACGAGCCCCCCGAGCTACCTCAGAGCGTTGGCGTCACCGGTAGTGTGAATGGTGGTGGTATTGCCGGCACCAGCGGCGGCTCCAGCAACGGAAGCTTCCCGGTCACTCCCGCGACTCCCTCCGCCTGGGCAACCCGTAACACCGGCGTCACGCTCGAAGTCGAACCCACGATCGGCGAAAATAATTTTGCCATCGATCTGCGTTTCGTGCCCGAAATCGTCGAATTCGAGGGCTTCATCAATTACGGCAGCCCCATTCAAACGACATCTACGGACTTGCTAGGCGCACCCGTGGTCAATGTGCTCACCGAAAACCGCATCGAGATGCCTGTCTTCTCGACTCGCCGCGTCAACACCCAACTCACCATCTATGACGGATACACCGTGGCTGTCGGTGGTCTCATGCGTGAAGATGTGCAAAAAGTTGAGGACAGTGTGCCAATTCTTGGTGACATCCCCATCATCGGTCGCCTCTTCCAGTCTAACTCGGAGAACCGCATCAAGAGCAACCTCATCGTCTTTGTCACTGCCCAAATTATCGACGCCACCGGCCGCCCACTTCGCGGTGCCGATGCCGCTAATGCCATGCCGGTCTCAACGGGCAGTAAGGCCGATGGCGGGGCTGGCGTCTTGCCCCCACTCGACATGCCACCTCCGTGAGGATGCTGGCTAACACCTAATCATCAGACGGGCGGAGGGTGATCTTCCGCCCGTCTTGTTTGCTTGATCTCACCCTATCTGATCTCCAGAGTCTCGAACTATGCAAATCATGGCTCTCACGGGTGGGATTGCCTCGGGTAAATCCACCGTTTGTCGCGTGCTCGCAGAGTATCTGCCATCGCTGGTAGTGTTTGATTGCGACGCGGCGGTTCATAAGATGTTGGAATCTGATCCGCAGATCATGGCCATCGTTGCCGAATCCTTCGGAAGTGAGGCCCTCGACGCCCACGGGCGGCTGGATCGTCATTTCCTGCGCGCCCGTGTGTTTTCCGATTCCGCCGCGCGCCTCCGCCTTGAGGCCATCCTCCATCCTCGCGTCCGTCAGGAATGCCTTGATTCTTTACAACGAGCTGCTACACGTCGCGTGGAACTTTTTGTCGCAGACGTTCCGCTCTTCTTCGAAAAGGGGTTCGATTTCTCCCCTCACCAGGTGCTCGTCGTCGCCTCGTCGCGCGCCACTCAAATTCGGCGACTCAAGGCACGTGGCGGATTCGACGATTCCCTCATCCAATCGATTCTCGCCGCCCAACTCCCGGCCCAGGAAAAAATGTCCCTCGCGGATGTGGTTTTCTGGAACGAGGGCCCGCCTGCCGTCCTCCGATCCCAAATTCGCCGATTTGCCCACGCTTTCCTCATGACTCTTTCCCATTCCACCGATGATCTCTCAGCTCCGCTTGTGCCCGTCTCCACCGAGATGCCACCCGTAGCGGCTTCGATCGACATCAACGAGTTTCGTCTCAAATCGCTAGCGGATCTCCAATCGTTAGCTGAAGCCACCCCTGCTCGCATTCAAGGCGGCATTCCCAAAAGCCAATTGCTTTACGAACTGCTTTGTTATTACGGGCACGAGGGCGTCGGTCTCGTCTGCGAGGGCGTGCTCGAACAATCCAAAGATAATTTTGCCATGCTGCGCGACCCCCAGCGCAGCTTCCGTCCTAGCCCCGATGATATCCACCTGGGCACTCATATCCTGCGCGATCTCGGCCTGCGTGTCGGCCAGTTGATCAAAGTGCGCGTGCGGGCACCTCGCGAGCGCGATAAGTATCTATCAGGCTATGAGGTTCTCGAGGTCGAGGGCATCCCGGTTGCCGACTATCAAGTGCCCAAGGAGTTTGATCGCCTGACCCCCTTGTTTCCTGACCAACGCATTCATCTCGAAGGCGAAGGCAACGATTTCCTCGGCGTGCGCGTCATCGACCTCATCGCCCCACTCGGAAAAGGCCAACGCGGCATCATCGTCGCTCCTCCTCGCGGCGGGAAAACCATCCTCCTCAAACAAATCGCCCGCTCCATCCGCCTCAATCACCCGAGCGCCGTATTAATTATCCTTTTGTTAGATGAGCGCCCTGAGGAAGTCACCGACTTCGAGGAAACCGTCGGCTCGCTCGTCTATGCCTCCACCTTCGATGAATCACCACGTCGCCACTCTCAAGTGGCCGATCTGGTCATCGAACGCGCCAAACGTCTCGTCGAACTCGGCAAGGATGTGATATTGTTGTTAGATAGTCTCACCCGCCTTGCGCGCGGCCATAACTCGGCCATGCAGGGTGGTCCTATTGGCTCGGGCGGCGTGAGCCCGCTCGCCCTGCAAAAATCCCGCAAATTTTTTAGTACGGCGCGCAATGTTGAGGAGGGTGGCTCGTTGACAATTTTGGCCACGGCTCTGGTAGAAACCGAGAGTCGGCTAGACGATGTGGTTTTCGAGGAGTTCAAGGGCACCGGCAACATGGAAGTGAAACTCGATCGCGAACTCGCTGAGCGGCGCGTGTTTCCTGCCATTCACATCCCTCAGTCGGGGACTCGCAACGACGACCGACTCTATCACCCCGACGAGTTTCTTAAAGTGGTGGATCTGCGCAAACAACTCGCCCAGTTACCTATCGGCGACGCCATCGAATTGCTTCTCACCAACCTGCGCGCCAATAAGACTAACGCCGAACTCCTCTTGCGCGGCCTGCGCTAAGCTCCACCCCCCGGTGCTTGCTCGCCCAGGCGTCGGCTCTCGCGCTCGATCGCTCAGCTCCACACGCGTTTTTTCCCGTCACTCGCCGTTGACACCCGTCAACCACTTCGCCTAGTCTGCCGCGCATTTCGCCGCATCACCCGGAATCTGTCGTTCCCGTGCCGTCGGCCACCCACGCTCTCAAACCACGATACCAACCACTACAATGGCTACTAAAAAGAAAACGGCGAAACCTGCGGCGAAAAAATCCGCCTCTGTTAAAAACATAAAATACGTTTACACATGGGGTGACGGCAAGGCTGACGGTAACGGCAGCATGAAGGCGTTGTTAGGCGGCAAGGGTGCCAACCTAGCAGAAATGACCCGCATTGATCTGCCCGTGCCTCCAGGGTTCACCATCACCACCGATGTGTGTACCTACTTCTATGCTAACAGTCAAAGCTACCCGGTGCAGCTCCAAAGCCAGATGGAAGCCGGTGTGAAGAACATGGAAAAGATCATGGGCTGCAAGTTCGGCGATGCCAAGGGCATGCCGCTGCTCGTTGCGGTGCGCTCCGGTGCACGCGACTCGATGCCTGGTATGATGGACACCATCCTCAACCTCGGTCTCAACGATCAGACGGTCTTGGCTCTAGCAGCTGCTACTAGCAACGAGCGCTTCGCGTGGGATTGCTATCGCCGCTTCGTCCAAATGTATGGTGACGTCGTGCTTGGTTTGCAAAAGCTCGAGGGAGAAGATCACGAACCATTTGAAGTGGTCATCGAGGAATACAAGCACGAGATTTACGGTAAAGATATCATCGACTCCGATCTCACTGCCGGAGACCAACAGGAACTTGTGAAACGTTTCAAGGCGCTCGTCAAGGAGCGCACCGGCCATAGTTTTCCTAACGATCCATGGGACCAACTTCGTGGTGCCGCCGGAGCCGTCTTCGGCTCGTGGATGAATGACCGCGCCATCGTTTATCGTCGGAAATATAACATTCCCGCCGAGTGGGGCACCGCAGTGAACGTGCAGGCCATGGTTTATGGCAACATCGGCAATTCCTCTGGATCGGGCGTCGCCTTTACCCGCAACCCCGCCAATGGCGCCAACGAGTTCTACGGTGAATTCCTCATCAACGCCCAGGGCGAAGACGTCGTCGCCGGCGTGCGTACCCCTGAACCCGTCGCCGAACTCAAAAAGCAAATGCCCAAGAGTTATGCCGAACTCCTCAAAGTGCGCGCCACTCTGGAGCAACATTTTAAAGACGTCCAGGACGTCGAGTTCACGGTGCAGGAAGGCAAACTCTTCATGCTTCAAACGCGCAACGGTAAGCGCACTGCCGCGGCCGCGCTCAAATTCTCCATGGACATGGTCAAGGAGAAGCTCATCGATTGGAAAACCGCGGTGCTTCGTAACCCGGCCGACCAACTCGACCAACTCTTGGCTCCGATCTTCGACCTGGCCGAAGTCAAAAAGGCCAAGGAACTCGCCAAGGGACTGCCCGCCGGCCCGGGTGCCGCCTCTGGTAAAATCTATCTCAACGCCGATCGCGCCGCCGCCGCTGAGGCTCGGGGCGAAAAAGTCCTGCTAGTTCGTAACGAAACCAGCCCGGAAGACCTTCGTGGCATGATCGCCGCCGAAGGAATTCTCACCGCCAAGGGTGGCGTCTCGTCCCACGCCGCTCTCGTCGCCCGCCAAATGGGCAAAGTCTGCATCTGCGGCGCCTCCGCCGTGGAAATCGACTACGATAAACTCACCGTCACCGCCTCGGGCGAGGTCTTCAAAGAAGGCGATTACCTCTCGATCGATGGCACCTCGGGCATCGTTTACGGCGGTCAGCTGAAAACCGCTCCATCGGAAATCATCACCGGCATCGTCGATGGCGATAAAGCCGCTAGGAAGACCGAGAAGTTCAAGCATTTCCTCCAACTCATGGAATGGTGCTCGGACGCGACGCGTCTTGCCGTGCGCACCAACGCCGATACGCCTGAGCAAACCCGCATCGCCATGGCCTTCGGGGCCACCGGCATCGGCCTGACTCGCACGGAGCACATGTTCTTCGAGGGCGACCGCATCGACGCTATGCGCGAGATGATCCTGGCCACCGACGTCACCGCCCGCAAGGCCGCCCTGGCTAAGCTCCTGCCGTATCAACGTGAGGACTTCACCGGCATCTTCAAGGCGCTCAAAGGGTTCCCGGCCACCATCCGCCTCCTCGATCCACCGCTCCACGAGTTCCTCCCACACACCAAGGAACAGCAACTCGACCTGGCTAGAAAAATCAACGTCAAGGTGGAAACCATCATCGCGCGCGTCGCTGAACTCCACGAGTTCAACCCGATGCTCGGCCACCGCGGCTGCCGTCTCGGCATCGCTTATCCCGAAATCACCGAAATGCAGGCGCGCGCCGTCTTCGAAGCTGCGGCCGATGTGGTTAAGAAGAAGATCCCGGTCAAACCTGAGGTCATGATCCCGCTCGTAGGTTTCCAGAAGGAATTTGACCTCCAGGCCGAGATTGTTCACCGCGTCGCCAAGGAAGTGATGGCGGAGAAGAAGGTGCTCTTTGACTATCAAGTTGGCACCATGATTGAAGTCCCGCGTGGCGCGCTCACCGCCGATGATATCGCCAAGGGCGCCGAGTTCTTCAGCTTTGGCACTAACGACCTGACGCAAACCGCTTTGGGTATCAGTCGCGACGACATGGGGGCCTTCCTGACGCCGTACATCGAGAACGAGGTGTTCAAGAAAAACCCCTTCGCCACCCTCGATGCCACCGGCGTCGGCCAACTCATGGAAATCGCCGTGACCAAAGGCCGCAGCACCCGCCCTGATATCAAACTTGGTATCTGCGGCGAACACGGCGGCGATCCAGATTCGGTGAAATTCTGCCATAAGCTTGGCCTCAACTACGTGTCGTGCTCGCCGTTCCGCGTCCCCGTCGCCCGCCTCGCCGCCGCCCAAGCTGCCATCGAGGAGGCCAAGGAATCCTCTGACAAACCTGCCAAAAAAACTGCGACGAAGAAAAAATAAGCGTGCTCATCACGCGGGCTAGTGACAGCCGCCGCCCACTTTGGCGGTGACCTGTCACCTCAGCGCCCATCCCCTCAATCCCGCCCTGGTCACTCGATCAGCGCGGGATTTTTTTTTGGCGCGACCCATGATGATGAGCATGATTTGTCTGTCACTCTATTGACAGGGTCGTTTCAAGGTCGTTTAGTGACACCTAAAGAAGATCAGCACTCTGATGGCCACTTTCATCCGATGAGATCAGCTCGAAATGATTTAGCAGTGTTAAGAATTAAATTTATGATTGTATGATCGACAGATTCTGCGGCTCTAGCCCCGATTCGCGGCTTTTTCGTAGCCATGTGCTTGTAAGCCTTATCCAAAAAACCACACCTATGACAATTCATCACCACCGGGCCACCGGTTTGCAGAATTTAGCCATGATGTTCGCCGGCTCGATGGCCGCGTTGGTCGCGCTAGTTCCATC
>JBDLWH010000061.1:0-3701 GCA_039804325.1 Verrucomicrobiota bacterium | reverse complement strand
CAGGGTTGCCCCCATTGTGAATTATTCTCGACTGCTGCCACCCGTAGGTGTCTGGACCGTGTCTCAGTTCCAGTGTGCCTGATCGTCCTCTCAGACCAGGTACCCGTCGTAGCCTTGGTGGGCCGTTACCCCGCCAACAAGCTGATAGGGCGCGAACCAATCCTTCAGCGACAGCCTTGCGGCCACCTTTACTCTTGCGAGACTATGGGGTATTAATCCAAGTTTCCCTGGGCTATTCCCCACTGAAGGGCATGTAATTCACGTGTTACTCACCCGTGCGCCACTCAACAACACTTGTATTGCTACTCATGTTGTCCCGTGCGACTTGCATGTCTTAAACACGCCGCCAGCGTTCGTTCTGAGCCAGAATCAAACTCTCCGTAAAAAAACAGATAGTTTCATATCGTTACCGATAGTCTCTATCTTTTGAAACCTTTGCGGAACATTTAACTGTTCCGCGTTCTGCGCGCCTTTCAATAGCGCGCAGCGCACAATTCAATCTTTTTCCTCATCCCAGCTGAGCATCCGTTGGTGCTATTGAGATGACTTTCGTCATCACTCAAGCACGGTGCTTGCTGGGCCACACTGTCAAAGAACTTGTTGCGAGTGGACTAAAAAGCCGATCGGGTGGCGTTCACCGCGATCGACGTTCTGTCTCTCGGCCGCCCTCTTTCGTGGCGGCCCGCAAAGCTAGTGGCTCCCCCCCACCCCCGTCAACATCATTTCGCATCATTTTTGATTTTTTTTTGATTTTGAGCGTTACTCGTTCAAAACCAAGCGCCTACCCGAGAAACGAGAATCGAATGACGCCGAGGATTTGGGATTTCGTGAATGTGGCGGTCGTTGAGCGGCGGTTTTCTGAGGTTTTTTGACCTTGGAAATCCGAACTGAACGGGAAATACTCGAGGCATGTCAAATCTGGTCCGCGTTGAACCGATAGCGCTGCTGCCTACGCAAGCAGGTTGCGCTGTTTTTTTAGGAGATGGGAAGAAGGCCATCGTTTTTTACATCGATCCCTCAGTGGGGGCATCGATCAACGCCACGCTCAGTGGGCAATTGTCGCCGCGGCCGCTCACGCATGACTTATATGTGCTCACGCTAAAAGCGTTTGGGGCAAAGGTCTCGCGAGCGGTTATCGTTGGCATGGAGAACGAGATCTATTATGCGCGTCTGATTTTAGAAGCCGAGAACGAGATCATGGAGCGCAAAATCGTTGAGCTTGATGCGCGCCCGTCGGACTGTCTCGCGTTGGTGGTGCGCTGTGGCGCACCATTTTATGTGGTGAAGCCGCTCTGGGACTCACTGGAAGACATGTCAGGCGTGCTTGCGCAAATGCGCGAGGGTCAGAGCGGAGACAGCGAGTCTATCTGATAGCGAGTCAGGCCACGTATCGTTGAGCCCGCGATAAAACCGTGTGAAAGATACGCAAGCCACATTGGGTAATCCGAAGCCTAATTGCATGATGACGACACGCCGCCAAACCCTCAAAGCACTCGCCGCCATGGCGACAGTGCAAATTGTTCCGAGTCGCGTGCTGGGCCTCAACGGCCAGACGCCCCCCTCACAGATGCTCACGCGTGGTATCATTGGCTGCGGCGGCATCAGTGCATCCCACCTCACCATGCCTGGCAAGTTGCTCGCCCTCTGCGATGTGGACCGCAACCATCTCCAAGTGCGCATGAGCGACTGCGGCGGCGAGGCCCAGGGCGTCAAGGGTTACCACGATTTCCGGGAGTTAATCGCACGTGACGACATCGACATCGTCCATATTTGCACGCCGCCGCACTGGCACGCTCTCATGGCGATCGCTGCGGCCAAAGCCGGCAAGGATATCTGGTGTGAAAAACCCATGAGCCGCACCATCGGAGAAGGCGCCGCCATGGTACAAGCCGTGGAAAAGCAGAATCGTATCTTCCGCCTCAACACCTGGTTCCGATTCCAAGGTGGATTCTATGACCTACACGTGCCGGTGAAATTGCTCAAAAAGGCGGCCATGCACGATCTGCTCGGCTGGCCATTGAAAATCACGGTTTCTGGCGTCACGGGCTTCGACTGGAAGTTAGGGCGGTGGGCCGGCGTGCCCGGCCTGTCCCCCGAGCCGGTGCCGCCCGAACTCGACTACGATTTATGGTTAGGTCCGGCCCCGAACAAGCCCTACAACCACCACCGCGTCCATGGCACATTTCGGGGTTACTGGGATTACGACGGGGGCGGCTTGGGCGACATGGGCCAGCATTATCTTGATCCCGTGCAATACATCCTCAACAAGGACGACCAGGCACCCATCTCGGTGGAGATCGACGCCGACACGCAGGACTCAGAGGCCGTGGGGACCTGGCGACGCATCGAGTTCACCTACGCCGATGGATGCAAGATCATCCTCGACGGTGAAAACAAAGATAAAAACGCAAATTACATGGAAGGCCCGAAAGGGTGGATCTCCAAGGGCCTCGAATCCAACATCCCCGATCTACGCAAAAAACTCGCCTCCCTGCCAGACCCCGAACCACAGCTCATCGATTTCCACGATTGTGTGCGCACCCGCAAGAAATTCGCCCTCAACGAGCACATCGGGTTCTGGTCCTGCACCTTGGTCAACATGGGCATCACCGCGCACCACCTCAACAAAAACCTCAAGTTCGACTCCAAGACACTCCTGTTCGATGATCCTGCGGCCAACGCACTGAGTCACCAACCCATGCGGGCTCCTTGGAAAATCAGCGGCTAACGGTTAGCCGCAATTCCCCTAGTCGGCACCATCGGCATTCTGAGATCCTTCCGTGAGGCACCCCTGACTTTATGAAAACACTCTTACCAATCATACCACTCGCCGCGCTGTATTGCGCTCTTCCCAGCATCGCCCAGGAGACGATGACCATGCGTTCGTTGTTTAACGGCAAGGATCTGTGCGGATGGAAAGGCGAGGGCTATCTTGTCGAGGACGGCACCATCGTGTGCACGCCACAAGGACGCAACCTCATGACCGAGGAGACGTTTTCCAACTTCGTGCTCGATTTCGATTTTCAGCTCTCCCCCGGAACCAACAACGGGCTGGGCATTCATTATCCGGGATCTGGAGATGGGGCCTATACGGGCATGGAAATCCAGATTCTCGACAGCACGGATCCGAAATACAAGGATCTGAAAGACTATCAATATCATGGAGGTCTGTACACCATGGCTCCCGCCAAACAAGGGTTTCTCAAACCCGTCGGCCAGTGGAATCAAGAACGCGTCACCGTGATGGGCTCTAGCCTCAAAGTGGAACTCAACGGCGAAATCATCCTGCGCGCCAACCTCGACGACATGAGCCGAGCGCATCCAAACCACCAAGGCGTCAAGCGCCGCGCCGGTCACATCGCATGGCTTGGTCACGGAGATCGCGTCGCGTTCCGCAAAATCCATATCGCCGAACTCCCACCCGTCGCCAATGACGTTGGGGTCAAGGCGGCCGGGTTTACCAAACTCATCGACGGCACCACCCTTGCTGGCTGGAAACACACCCCCGAGCCAGCAAACTGGAAAGCCGTGCAAGGCATCCTGAAACACAATGGCAAAGCAGGCCCCACCAACGACCTGTGGACCGAGAAATCCTACGGCGATTTCACGCTGATCTGCGATTGGCGCTGGAGCGGTCGCGGGCCACTCAAATCCCATCCCCTCGTCATGCCCGATGGCTCGGAAACCGGTGAATCCGAAAT
>JBDLWH010000060.1:0-3967 GCA_039804325.1 Verrucomicrobiota bacterium | reverse complement strand
CCTTCATGAACTCACTCAAATTATGCATCCGGTAACTGAACCGCGCGTGCATCTCTGCCGCTCGTTCATCTCCTCTAACACTACCGGGCATTCTCATCTCAGCCAATTCCGCCGCCACTCCCGCCACAAAATCCTGCGAATACAGCGCAGATAGACGCCGCAGCAATTCCTCATCGCTCAAGCCACCCACCGCCATCGGCGGCACTTCTAGCAATAAATGAAAATGATTCGACATCACGCAGTACGACAATACCCGACACCCGGAGAAGTTTTCATACATCCTCATGAACATCCGAAACGCCTCGCACTCGCACTCCCCAAACACGAAGCGCCTATCCACCACCCGTGAAATACAATGGTAAATCACCGGCTTCGTCGCCGATTCACTCCGGCTGACCAACCATCTGGCTCTACGCATTCAACCACCATACACAAAAAAATCCCCATGCATAGAGTTTTCCCTTATTATTTATCTGTCACCCTGTCGGTCACCCTGTCGGAAATTCCCAGCGCTCGTGCTGCGGCATGGCAGGCCGCCTTCGCTCCGGGCAGCCATGCGGGATTCCCACACATTCCGAACGGATCGAGCTACCACATTCCCAACGGGGCCCCACTACGATCACCGCGAGATCACCGCGAGATTGCACACTCTGGATTTCCGATGATGAAGGCGACGCGCTCGATGGAAATTTTGATTTTCGGGGTGTTTACCGGTGCTGGACAAAGCGGGTGAGCTCTGGCATGCATCGCGGCCATGTCCGAATTGTCCAAAGCGTACGAGCCGCAAGCGGTGGAAGCCAAATGGTATGCCGCGTGGCTAGCAGGGAAATGCTTTGAAGCCGATCCCGCATCGGAGAAAGAAGCGTATGCCATAGTGATTCCGCCGCCCAACGTGACGGGCATTCTCCACCTTGGGCACGTGCTCAACAACGCGCTCCAAGACATTCTGGCGCGGCGGGCGCGGCAAAATGGGAAGGAAGTGTTATGGCTGCCGGGCACAGATCATGCGGGCATCGCCACCCAGGCCAAGGTTGAGCGCGAGTTGCGCGAGCAGGAGGGAAAAACGCGCCGCGACCTAGGCCGGGATGAATTTCTCCAACGGGTCTGGGATTTTAAGGACAAGCACGGCGACATCATCATCAAACAGCTCAAGCGCCTCGGCTGCTCGTGCGATTGGAGTCGCGAGCGCTTCACCATGGATGAGGGTTACACGCAGTGGGTGAGCCAGGTCTTTGTCGAACTCTTCAAACAGGGGCTCATCTATCGGGGCAAACGCATCGTCAATTGGTGCCCGGTTTCTCTAACAGCGTTATCCGATGAAGAGGTCATCATGACGCCGCAGCGTTCAAAGTTGTATTTCATGAAGTATGAACTGGTCGATGCGCCGGGCGAGTATTTGGAGATTTCCACCACACGCCCGGAAACGCTCATGGGTGACGTGGCCGTGGCGGTCAACCCGAAGGACCCGCGCTTTGCCAGCTTTGTTGGGCGGAGCGTATGGCGGCCGTTCCCCCGTGTGCCCATCCCGATTATTGCCGATGATCACGTGGACATCGCGTTTGGCACCGGCGCGCTCAAAATCACCCCTGCCCATGACAAAGCGGACTTCGAGATTGGCATGCGCCACCAGTTAGAGGTCATTGATGTCCTCACCCCCGACGCCCACATCCATTGCCCGGAGTGCCCGGATCTTGACGGTCTGGAGCGATTTGTGGCGCGGAAAAAAGCGGCGGCCAAGTTAGAAGCGATGGGTTTGCTCATCAAGGTGGAGGAATACGAGAACAACGTCGGGTTTTCCGAGCGCGCCCATGTGCCGGTTGAGCCGCGCATTTCCATGCAGTGGTTTCTCAAATACCCGTGCGTGGAGGAAGCCGCCGAAGCCGTGGCTCAGGGAGCCATCCAGTTTCGGCCTGAGCGCTGGGCCAAGACCTATGCTCACTGGATGGAAAACTTACAGGATTGGTGCATCAGCCGCCAACTTTGGTGGGGCCACCAGATTCCCGTCTGGTATCGCAAGGACAAACTCGACGCCCTAAAAAATGCGGAGTCGTTAAATATGAGCGACTTCGAGCAAGGCGACATTCACGTCGGGCTGGAAGCCCCCGCCGACGCGCACCACTGGGTGCGTGACGAGGATGTGATGGACACTTGGTTTTCATCGTGGCTGTGGCCATTTGCCACCATGAGCGATCTGGGTGATGAGAGCGCCACGCTGCGCAAATTCTATCCAACCTCGGATCTTGTCACCGGCCCTGACATCATTTTCTTCTGGGTGGCGCGCATGATCATGGCCGGCTGTCGCTTCGCCGGCGGGTTGCCATTCAAGAACGTCTATTTCACCTCAATCATCCGCGACCTCCAAGGCCGCAAAATGAGCAAGTCGCTCGGCAACTCGCCCGATCCCATCGCCCTGATGGACACCTACGGTGCCGACGGCCTGCGCTTCGGCCTGCTGCGCATCGCCCCGGTGGGCAGCGATTTACGGTTCGACGAGGTGGTCGTCGAGGAAGGACGAAATTTTGCGAACAAACTCTACAACGCCTGTCGGTTCCGGCAAATGGCGGGCACCGATAGGGTGGCGCTCACCGATGTGTCAGAGCTGCCCATCTTCCATCTCGACATCATGGCCAAACTCGACGCCTTGGCCGCCGCCCTCACCGAAAGTTACGCGCAATACCGGTTCGGCGAAATCGCCCAACGCTTGTATGAGTTTCTCTGGAACGAATTTTGCGATAAGTTCCTCGAAGCGGTCAAACTCGACCTGCGCGAGAGTGCCACACCGGAAGCGCGCGCCGCGACGTTAGGCACTTTTGATGCGGTCATGAGCCGTTACCTCCAGCTCATGAGCCCGTACATGCCCCACATCACCGAAGAGCTTTCCCTACGCATGGGGTATATCGCTGAGGGCCAATTCCTCATGCAACAAGTGTTGCCGAGCACGCCGTTAGTTTCTATCAACTCCAGTACGGCACAGGCCCGGGCCGCCGCCATTTATGAAACCGCCGGACGCCTGCGCAACCTCAAAGCGGAATACCACGTCGGCTCGCGCAAGGACGTGCGTTTCGTGGTCAAAGGCACCTTGGATTGGCTCGCGGAGCAATCCAAGGTGCTCGCCTTGCTAGCCGGGGCAGGCGAGATCGTGCTGGATGCCACCTATGATGCGCCCAAAGGCACGCCGGCTGCCATCACGCCGGTGGGCGAGGTCTATCTGCCGATGGAGGGGCTCATTGACGTGCCAGCCGAACGCATCCGACTGACGCGAGAGATTGAGAAAACCGCCCTTGAGGTGAAAAAATGCGAAGGCAAACTGAGCAATGCCAGTTTCGTGGATCGCGCGCCGCCAGAAGTCGTCGAGCAGGAGAACGCCCGGCTCGGCGATTGGCGCATGAAGCTTGCCCAACTCGCCGAGATGCTAGCCGCGCTGGGATGATCGCTTGCCAAGCTGACATCGACCACTAAAGTCCCGTCGCGAATAGCAACTCCCATGGCGTCTCTCATCAGTATTTCCGCCATTGACACGACGTCGCTCGAATTGCTCGAGGTGGCCGGCTTCCACAACACCCAATCGCTGGCCACGGCTGAGGTTCAGGCGGTGGCCCGCGAACTCTCACAGGCAAATGCCATCTGCAAAATCTCTAAGCGCGACCCATCCCACGCCACCATTGCCCAATGGATAGACGAGGCGCGCAACCTAGTCGGTGACGTGCCGGTGACCGCGAGCCCGGCATCGACCCCAGTCAATTACGAACAAAGTCCGCAGGTCATCGAGCTGTTAGCCAACGCGCCCTTTGCCATTCCGCTCCCGGCCCGCCTGCTCGTGGAGCACGAGCTTGGCGTGGGCGACATTCCCGCCGCCATTTTGCTGAACCGTTATTCGGGTGACCTGGATGTGAAAGTCGCGTCACAATCAGAAAAATGTTGGCATGATCAAGCGGGTGATTTCGCGGCCGGCAGTGTGCGAGTGATG
>JBDLWH010000059.1:0-10793 GCA_039804325.1 Verrucomicrobiota bacterium | reverse complement strand
AAAAATTGCCCTGAGTGCGGCAGCAAAGTGCCGTCGCACATTGCTTGTCCATCCTGTGGCAACTATCGCGATCGACAGGTGCTCGATGTCGAAGCCCTTTGAGGGCGTCGAGTGATTCGGTTGTCAGCTGGCCGCTAGGGGGAATTTTTCCTAGCGGTGGCTTGATGTATTCGAATTTTTACTCGTCGATGTGCCATCACCGATTGTCAATTGCATGAAAGTCGCCCTAGACGCCATGGGTGGAGACCTCGCGCCCGCAGTGAATATTGGCGGGGCCATCGGGGCCTTGCGGTATTACCCGCAGCTGAGGCATCTGTATTTGGTGGGGGATCAAGCGATCTTGGAGGCAGAATGTGCCAAACAAGGGCTGGATCTCGCCAACCCGCGAGTGAGCATCGTGCATGCCCCAGAGGTGATAGGCATGGCTGAACCCGGAGCGTTGAGCGTGCGTCGCAAAAAGCATTCATCGATCAATGTGGCCATGGAAATGGTCAAGGACGGTCGAGCGGACGCTTTTGTTTCCGCTGGCAACACCGGGGGTGCCGTGGCGTCTGCCACTTTAAAATTGCGCACCCTTCCCGGGGTGGACCGCGCCGGCATCGCCACGGCGCTGCCTAATGAGCATGGGCTCTGCCTTATTTTGGACGCGGGAGCGAATCCCGAGGCGAAACCCGAACACCTCGTTGCCTACGCGGTGATGGGCACGGCCTTTTCGCGTAACGTGCTGGGCGTGAAGCACCCCA
Source organism: Verrucomicrobiota bacterium (assembly GCA_039804325.1). Lineage (GTDB taxonomy): Bacteria > Verrucomicrobiota > Verrucomicrobiia > Verrucomicrobiales > Akkermansiaceae > Luteolibacter. The sequence goes on along the minus strand of JBDLWH010000059.1, from coordinate 10,050 downwards.
AAGTTGGCCTGATGTCCAACGGTGAGGAGGACGAAAAAGGCACGACCTTTACCAAGGAAACGTTCAAGCGCCTCAAACAAGTGCGCGGCATTCAGTTCATCGGCAACGTGGAAGGCCGCGATCTTTTCGAAAGCGACCTCGACGTGGTGCTCTGCGACGGGTTTGTGGGCAATATCATGCTCAAAACCATCGAGGCCACGGCCAAGGCGGTTTCCAAGTGGTTGAAGACCGAAATCAAGGGCAATCCCTTGCGACTTTGCGGTGCCGTGCTCGCCCAAGGCGCGTTTAAAGCGCTCAAGAAAAAATACAATTACGAGAATTACGGGGGCAGTCCGCTGTTAGGCGTGAATGGCGTGGTCATCATTGCTCACGGATCATCCAGCGCGCTGGCCGTGCGCAACGCGATCCGCGTGGGCATGGAAACCGCGGAAAACCGGGTAAATTCTCACATTGAGCAAGCGTTGGCGGCGCTGACGCCGGCCCCCGTGCATCCCGAGTGAGGGGTGGATGGCGCGGGTGAAACCGGCGAAATTTTGAGATTCGCTGGGCAGATGTGGGATTCTGGTGAACTTCGCGCTTGTGAGCGTCGGTTCAGAGTTCCAGTCTCCCGCCGCATGAGTGAATCGACATCCGTCATCGACGTCTGCATTGCAGGCACCGGCAGTTACGTGCCCGCTAGAATTCTCACCAATGCCGAGCTCTCGGTCAAGGTGGATACCACCGACGAATGGATCTTTACGCGCACAGGTATCCGGGAGCGCCGCATTGCTGCGGAGGGTGAATTCACCTCCCACATGGCGACCCACGCCGGCCAGCGCGCGCTGGAACAAGCGGGTTTGGCAGCGGAGGATATCGAGCTCATCATCGTGGCGACCATCACGCCCGATACGCCGACGCCGGCGACGGCCTGTTATGTTCAACAACGTCTGGGAGCGTCGAAGGCTGTGGCCTTTGACATATCCGCCGCGTGTTCGGGATTTCTTTACGCGATGAAGCTATCCAAGCGCCTTATTTCAGATGGGGCGTTCAAAAATGCGCTGATCATCGGAGCGGAGAAATTATCGTCCATCACCAATTGGGAGGATCGTTCGACCTGTGTGTTGTTTGGTGACGGTGCGGGAGCGGCGGTGCTACGTCGCTCTGAACCGGGTGAAGGAGCGATTGTGGCCACCGAAATGGGCACTGACGGCAACCTCACGCATTTACTTTCGGTTCCCGGTGGTGGCACGGCATGCCCGATCACGAGTCGCAACGTCAACGACCACCTTCAAACGCTGAATATGCAGGGCAAGGAGGTTTTCAAAATCGCCGTGAACCGCATGAAGGAAGCTGCGGAAAAAGTCATCGCGCGCGCCGGGTGGCAAGCGGAGGACATCGCCTGCGTTATCCCCCATCAAGCCAACCGCCGCATCATCGACGCCATCGCCGACCGCCTTGCCGTGCCGAACGATCGCGTGTTCATCAATCTCGATAAATACGGAAACACCTCGGCCGCTGCCGTGGCCATCGCCCTAGACGAAGCCAACCGCACCGGTGCCTTCAAACGTGGCGATTCCATCGTGCTCGTCGTTTTCGGTGCCGGCCTCACCTGGGCCGCCGCGGCCATCCGGTGGTGAAAGTGATGGGCATGTTGCAAGCCAGCCGTCGGGTTTCCATCAATCCGGTGTATGGTTTGCAGGTGGTGGTGGCCATGGGTTGCGTGCTGCTGCCGGTCGGGCTGCAAGGGTATTTCCAATTTGTGGAACGCGGCATGGACTATTATGGATTGGCGGTCATTTTTTTTGCGGCGTTGTGGTTGCGTGTTCGATGGCCGGTCGAGTGGTGTTTGCCGGGGGTTTTTGTCGCCTGTGGGTTTAGCGGGTACATGGTGAGTCAGCGCGATGATATCGGCTACAACGAGATCAGCGCCGTCCTCAACACCAAGTGGGATGAGGCCCTTGCTGTGGCGTGCATTCCATCCATGGCCATTTCGTTAGGCGCAGCCATCGGGATTTTTGTCGTTTTGAGTTGGGCCTTGTGCAGCAAGGCTCTCCGCGCCCGATTCCGCAAGCCACTGCTCGTGCCTGCTTTACTGCTTTATGCGATCGTGGCGGTTAGTGGCGGGGGCTACCTGGCGACTGGATCCGCATGGAACAAGCAGCAGATGTATCCGGTGAATGTGATGCGTGAGGGATATGGGTTTATCCGCGAGGTGCAATACGCCAAGGCGACTTACGCGCAGGTCCATTACACCTATGCCGGCCCGCCCGCCACCCACGGCCCGTCTGCCCTGACTGCCATCCTCGTCATCGGAGAATCCGCTCGCGCCGCGAATTGGTCGCTTTACGGCTACCCGCGCCTCACCAATCCTCAAGTTGCCGACTGCCTGAACCTTGCCCGTGGCCGTGGCGTCGTGTTTCGCGATGCCTTATCCGCCGGGCGCCTGACGATGAATTCGGTGCCCTCGATGCTCTCGCCGACGCAGGCCAAGGACTTCCCTGATTATTGTGCGACGCCTTCGGTCATTCGGGTTTTCCGCGCAGCGGGGTATCGCACCGCGGTCATCAGCAGCCAGATCAGGGGCTCCGAATTTTGGGATGGCCCCGTCAACCTGATGCTGAGCGACACGGCCAGCGTCGAAAAACTCGAGCAGGACGATCAATTGCCCATGGCGCTTGATCGGTGGCTTGGGCGCGATGCTCAGCCGCGGCAGTTGGCCGTCGTTCACCTGGCCGGTTCGCATTATAACTATAGCGATCGGTATCCTGAGCGGTTCAACCGGTTTCACGGTGGCAATGAAATGGTTGATACCTATGACAATTCGATAGTTTTCACCGACGACGTGCTGGCGCGCCTGATGGCCCGAGTCGATGCCATGCCAACCCCGGCGGTGATGTTTTATGCCTCGGATCATGGGGAAAATCTCAACGATTTCGGGGATGGAAACATTCAGCATTCATGCCGGGAGTTCACCCGCTACGAGATCGAGGTGCCCATGCTCTTCTTCGCCAACCAAGCTTTCGCCGATGCTTACCCGCAGGAATTGGTGGCCATCGGGTCATGCCACGACCGCCCGGTCAGTCATGACAACATCTCGCAGACGCTCATGGGGCTGGCCGGCCTAGCCGATCCCGCCGTCTATTTGCCCCAATGCGACCTTTCGAGTGCGCGCTTTGCGCCTCAACCGAGGTTCCTGATCAAAAACCTGCGCGAGAGCGTGGCCGAGGCCATCGTGCGCGCCACCCCGCACGGCGCGCGTCTCACGCCCAAGGCGGTCGTCGATGCCACTGGCGTTGAGCCTCATAGGGCAACCACGTCGCCGGACGGATGATGCCGCGTGGGGGCTAGATTTTTCCGAACACCAACCCGGTGCGCGATGGACTGTAGATTTTCATCTGGCCGTGGTCGTCCACGGGAAAGTGGCAGGCGGGATCGACGCGTCCGTGACCGCCGAATTCGGGGGCGTCGGTTTCGAGCACGAGCGAGTAGGCGGTGGCATCGGGCATCGCGATCGGGTAATCGGCGCGAGAATTGGCGACCGAGAAGTTGAAGACGAAGATGAAATTCGCGCGTTCGGCGACGAGGATTTTTGAGTTGTGATCGATGTGGCGGAGTTGTGCGGGTGGAGATTCCAACAGTCGCGAGCGTTGGGCGAAATCCATGAGTGAGCGGTCAAAATCGGCGAGCTGGTGGTATTTCAGCTCCGGGTTGTCAACGAGCGACCACTGGCGCCGACAATAGTGGAATGACCAGTCGTTGCCCTCACGCGGGAAATCGACCCACTCGGGGTGACCAAATTCGTTGCCCATGAAATTGAGCCATGCCTCGCCACCTAACACCAGCGTGATGAGGCGGATGAGTTTGTGCAACGCGACGCCCCGTTCGATGACCGGATGCCCGTCATGGCGCGCCATGTGCCAGTACATTTCCTGATCCATGAGGCGAAACGCGAGGGTTTTGTCGCCCACGAGCGCTTGATCGTGGCTTTCGGCGTAGGCGATGGTGGCTTCGCCGTGGCGGCGGTTAGTCAGCACGCGCCAGAGCTCCTCGAGGTTCCAATCTTCGTCGCGGCTGTGCTTGAGCAGTTTGATCCAATAGTCCGGAATCCCCATGGCCAGTCGATGGGTGAATCCCACCCCGCCATCCTCCAGCGGCCGACACAAGCCTGGCATGCCCGACATGTCCTCGGCGATGCAAAGGGCACCGGGTCTCACTTCTTGAATGAGTTGGGTGGCAAGTTGCAAATAAAGAATGGCGTCCTCGTCGGCGTCTGACCCGAAGTAGTCGTCATAACTGGCAAATGTCTTGTTGCCGCGCGAGTGATAGAGCATCGAGGTGACCCCATCAAAGCGGAACCCGTCAAAATGGAATTCTTCTAACCAGTAGCGGACATTAGAGAGTAGAAACTGTCGGACTTCGGGGCGGCCATAATCGAAGCACTTGGAATCCCACAACGGATGATCGCCGCGTTCGCCCTTGTGAAAATACTGGTTGCCCGAGCCGTCGAAATCGTTGAGTCCCTCGGCGTTGTTTTTGACGGCGTGGGAATGCACGAGGTCTAACAAAACGGCAAGTCCCAGCCCGTGAGCCGTGTCGATGAGATCTTTTAAATCTTCGGGTGAGCCGAAGCGTGAGCACGGAGCGAAGAACGACGAGACATGGTATCCGAATGAGCCGTAATAGGGATGTTCCTGCACGGCCATGAGTTGCACCGTGTTGTAGCCAGCCTTGGCGATGCGTGGCAGCACGTTCTGGGCAAACTCCCGATACGTGTGAACCCGGGGTTCCTCGCCGGCCATGCCCACATGCGACTCGTAAATCCGCGGCGCGCCTATCGACCTAGGATCAAAGGCATGCCGCCACACGTAGGGTTGCGGCTCACACCAAATCTGCCCGCAAAAATCGTGGGTCGTGGGATCCTGCACCGCGCGCCGAATGCACGCCGGGATGCGGTCGCGGCGCGATCCGTCGGCTCCGACGATGTGAAGCTTGATCCGCTGGCCGTGGGCGAGGGCGTCGCCGGGTAGGGCGAGCTCCCAGTGGCCGGCGGTGGTTTTTACTAATGGATGCGTCGCCCGATTCCAGCCGTTGAAGTCGCCCATGAGCGAGACGGCATGGGCGGCGGGGGCCCACTCGCGCACGGCCCAAGTTTGGGTGAGTGGTTGGAAATGGATGCCTAAATGGTTGTGGGCGGTGGCGTGGCTGGCGAGGGTGGGGGAGTGGCGATTGAGGGTGGCTCGTTCCTGGGCAAGGCGATCCAAGCGGCGTTGGATGCTCCATTGATAGGGTTTGAGCCATGGGTCGTGCGCCACAAGTTTCGGTTGCTCCGTCATTGCTTGGCACCATGGCGACCCTCACCCGTGCCGAAAAGCCAAATCCGCTATCTCCCGGCGCTTGTCATTTCCGGGATTCCCATTTTCATTCGTCGTGTATCGACTGGTGCGAACCCGCATCGTTAGCCAGCATCGAAACCGTCCCCCGTGTCCGACCTCTTCACCACACCCGCTGCGATGGCCGCCCGCCCGCATCCATGCGAGCCGCTCGCCGCTCGCATGCGCCCACGCTCACTCGATGAATTGGCTGGCCAACCGCATATACTCGCACCCGGAAAATTGCTGCGCCGCGCCATCGAATCGGATTGCTTCACGTCATTGATTTTTTACGGGCCGCCGGGCACCGGCAAGACCACCCTCGCCAACGTCATCGCTCGAACCACCGGATCGCGCTTCGAGTCGATCAATGGCGTGGAATCTAACGTTGCGGAAATCCGCGCCAAAATTGACCAAGCGCGCACATGGCGCGATCTGCGTGGTGAAACGACCATCCTCTTTATCGACGAGATTCATCGCTTCAACAAAGCCCAGCAGGATGTGCTCTTGCCGCACATCGAACGCGGAATCGTCCGATTCATCGGTGCCACAACCCAAAATCCGTATTTTCACATGAACTCGCCGCTCGTCTCGCGGTCGCAGATTTTTCAATTGGAGCCGGTGCCTCTGGACGACGTGATCATGGTGCTCGAACGGGCAATCGCCGACGTGGATCGCGGGTTGGGGGCGATGCGCGTGGCCGCCTGTCGCGCCGCATTGCGTCATTTGGCGGAGAAATCCGATGGTGATGTACGCAAGGCGCTCACCGCGCTTGAACTTGCGGCGTTGACGACGGCAGCGGGCGAAGATGGCATGGTGCATCTGACGCTGGAGATTGCGGAGGAATCCATTCAGCGCAAGGCGGTGGTCTATGATGCGGACGGCGATGCGCATTACGACACGGCCTCGGCGTTTATCAAATCCATCCGTGGCTCCGACCCTGATGCCGCCCTTTATTGGCTGGCTAAAATGTTGGTGGCCGGCGAGGACCCGCGCTTTATCTCGCGTCGTTTGGTCATCGCCGCCTCCGAGGATATCGGCTTAGCCGACTCCAACGCCCTGCGCGTGGCCTTGGATGCTCATCACGCACTCGAATTTGTCGGCCTGCCTGAAGGGCGCATCCCATTGGCTCACGCCACGGTCTATCTGGCAACCGCCCCAAAATCGAACACTGCCTACGCCGCACTCAACCAGGCAATCGAGGATGTGCAACACGGCCGCACCCTCGCCGTGCCACCCCATTTGCGCACTTCCACTCGTAAAAAATTGGCGGCCACCACGGGGACCACCGAGGTGGCGATGCGTTACCTCTATGCGCACGACTTCGAGGGCGCTTTTGTCCCCCAAGCGTATCTGCCAGAAGGTCGCGTGTACTATCAGCCGGGCGACCAAGGGATGGAAAAGCGTATCAAGGAGCGCTTAGAGTTTTGGCGTGGCCAATTGGGGATGCGGGAATCCCGAACTTCTCCTGATTAGAACCCGGTATCAGAGGGCTTTAAAATAGGCGATAGTGGATTCTAACCCCTCGTCGAGGTCCACGCGGGGTTGCCAGCCAAGTTCAGTGCGCGCAAGGGTGATGTCAGGCTGGCGACGCTTAGGGTCATCTCCTGGTAACGGCAGAAATACGATCCGCGAGCCGCCGCCGACGGCTTTGAGCACACGTTCAGCCAATTCTAACATGGTAAACTCACCCGGATTGCCCAAATTGACCGGCCCCGTGAGATGCTCATGGTTCATCAGGCGCATCAGCCCATCGACCAAATCGTCCACATAACAAAACGATCGGGTCTGGGTGCCATCGCCATAGATGGTGAGATCCTTGCCCTGGAGGGCCTGGACGATGAAGTTGGAAACCACGCGCCCATCGTTGGGAAGCATGCGTGGTCCGTAGGTATTGAAGATGCGAGCGACGCGGATCTCGATCTTGTTTTGGCGGTGGTAATCGAAGAACAAGGTTTCCGCGCAGCGCTTGCCCTCGTCATAACAGGAACGAATGCCAATCGGATTGACACTTCCCCAATACGACTCCGGCTGCGGATGCACTTCGGGGTCCCCGTAAACCTCCGAGGTCGAGGCTTGCAGCACCCGCGCCCCCACGCGTTTCGCCAGCCCCAAACAATGAATGGCCCCCATCACCGAGGTCTTCACCGTCTTGATCGGATTGTGCTGATAGTGCGGCGGCGACGCCGGACACGCGAGATTGTAGATTTGATCAACCTCAAATTTGAACGGCTCGGTCACGTCGTGACGCACAAGTTCAAACAAACGATGGTCACGCAAATGCGCCACGTTCCCTTTGCGCCCAGTGAAAAAATTGTCTAGGCAGATCACCTCGTGGCCGTCACGCAGGAGTCGATCACAAAGATGGGACCCCACAAACCCTGCTCCGCCGGTAATCAAAATACGCATGGACCGACGGTCTTTAGAAATCGACCCCTAGGCAAGGATCGATCGCCGCCTCCCAACTCGGCCGCCAATAGGCGCTGATCCTACCGGTGTCAAAGGAGTCGGTTCCGAGGAAGTCGTCCTCCACTCGCATGCCCCCCAACGAATCACTAACTTTGTTCAAATTGAATTGAACAATCGAAAATCGCATCTAACGTCCCCGCGTATGACTCAAGCGCCGGACGGATTGCCACCGGAACTCGACCCCTTGGAACGCCAAGTGATCGATGTGTTCGTGGACGGCGTGCATGTGCTGGGCTTGCCCCGATCCGTCGGCGAAATCTACGGGCTTTTGTTCATATCACGCTCGCCGATGTCGTTAGACGACCTCGCCAACCGCCTCAATATCAGCAAAGGCTCGGTCAGCCAAGGCTTGCGCATGCTCAAAAGCCTCGGCGCCGTGCATGAAGCCAATGGCCCCGGCGGCCCCGAACGACGGACCTACTATCTGCCAGCCATCGAACTCAAACGCCTCGTCGGTGGGTTCATCCGCGAACAAATCCGCCCCCACCTCGAGAGCGGAAAAACCAAGATTAGCCGCCTAGCGGAAACGGCGCGTGAAGTCGATGATGTGGATCAGCGCGCGTTTTTGAGTGAGCGGGTGGCGCGGCTCGACCATTGGATGCGCAGTAGCGGCAAAGTTCTCCCTCTCATTCAAAAAATGCTCGGCCAATGACGTTCTCTTTTTCTAACACCCCGGAATGGTTCTGCGTGCGCACACAGACGAAGCGTGAACACATCGCCGCCGGGCACCTCCGGGAAGTCGAGGGCGTGGAGGTGTTTTGCCCGCGCCTGCGGTATCGTAAGGCGACGCGCCGCGGTAAAATCTGGTGGGTTGAGCCGCTCTTTCCGGGCTATCTGCTCGCTAAGTTTAACCTAGCAGAAATGGAGCGAGCGGTGACATTTTGCCAGGGCATCCGCGGGCTGGTGCGCTTTGGCGCGATCATCCCCGCCGTGCCAGAGGCCTTTGTAGAAGCGCTGCGCCTGGAGGTGCGCAACCGCTCCGAGGGCGACGAGGAATTGTTTTCTGTCTCACCGGTCATCGAAATCGGCGATGAAGTGGAAATCGCCCACGGCCCGCTCCAAGGGATGCACGGCACCATCATCTCCATCGCCCCGTCCACCGAACGTGTCAAAATCCTCTTGGAGTTTCTCGGCCAACCCCAAGCCGTCAATGTGGATTTGTTTTCCCTCCTGCTGCCCAGACGACCGACCCCGTGACCCACTCGCGATGCCCCCAGTGACCCTCACCTCCGCTCGGGGCGTTGCCGGTTGACGCCGCAGAGCCCATACGCCTCACCCATCCCCGCTGAGTTTTACCGCCCCTTACCTTGCTCCCTGCCCACGCTACGCCTAGGTTTCCTGCCCGTCCGGGAGGATCGACCAAGGGCGGTAGCGTGATGAAATCCTCTCTCGCCTCTTGAATCCCATGCTCACCACAGATTTTCTCATCGTCGGCGCGGGCTTCGCAGGTCTTGTGGTCGCCGAACGCCTCGCCTCGGCGGGCTGGAAATGCGTCGTGGTGGACCAGCGCGACCATATCGGCGGCAATGCCCACGACCGCATCGATGCCGCTGGCGTGCTCATTCACCCATACGGCCCGCATTATTTTCGCACCAACTCGCCACGTATCATCGATTACCTGTCGCGCTTCACCGCTTGGCACCCGGTCGATTACACGATCAAAAGCCACACCCGTGGCCGCTACTGGAGTTTCCCTATCAACCTGAACACCTTCGAGGAATACCTCGGGCGATTATCAACTCCTAACGAGTTTTCGGATTGGTTAGAAAACTCCCGCATCCCCATCCCCCATCCGCAAAACTCGGAGGAGGTCATCCTCTCCCAAGTCGGCCGGGAACTCTACGAATGGTTTTTCGAGGGCTACACCCTCAAACAATGGCAGCGCCACCCGCGCGAGCTCGACGCCTCGGTCTGCGCGCGCATCCCCATCCGCACTAACCGTGATAACCGCTACCTGTCAGAAAACTTCCAGGCCATGCCGGCTAACGGCTATACCGCACTCTTTGAAAACCTGCTAGCCGCTAGCCCCGGCATCGAGTTGCACCTTGGCGTAGATTTTCAGGACGCCAAAGCGCGCTGGAATTGCAAGCACCTCATCTTCACCGGTGCCATCGACGCGTATTTCGACCGTTGTTACGGGCCGCTGCCCTACCGATCGTTGCGCTTCGAGCACGAGTCATTCAGCGCCGCTCAACTCCGCGAGCGCGAACCCATCGCCGGTCAAGCCGGATTT
>JBDLWH010000058.1:0-3549 GCA_039804325.1 Verrucomicrobiota bacterium | reverse complement strand
CGGATTGTTGCGCGCTGGTAAATCCGAAATGCGGCACGGAATTCACCTATTTGTGTGCGGCGGGGGTCGTCTTCAAGCTTGGCCACGCCCTGATGAAAACCCGCAAGACCGAGCTCGACCTCAAGGAGATGATCGATTTGGTGGCGGTGGCGACTATTTCGGACATTGTGCCGATGGTAGGAGAAAACCGGTTGTTGGTGCGCCATGGGCTTAAGCAACTTACGAACACCCTGAATCCCGGGCTCCGAGCGTTGATGGAAGTGACGGGCATGAGTGGTGCCGCCACCTCAATGGATGTGGGATTCCGTATCGGCCCACGACTCAATGCCGCCGGACGCATGGATGCCCCGGAAGATGCTTTGGCCATCCTCACCACCGATTGTCGGCGAGAGGCTCACGAATTGGCCCGCAAACTCGACGCCTATAACAAAGAACGGCAATCCCACGAGGGATTGATCCGGCGAGAAGCGGTGGAAATGCTCGCCCATGAGTTTGACCCGGCCAAAGATCCCGTCATCGTGCTCGGCTCGCGGTCGTGGCACCATGGAGTGGTGGGCATCGTCGCGTCGCGCTTGATGCGCCAGTATCACAAACCCACGTTCATTGTGGCCATTGACAAACATGGGCACGGCAAAGGATCGGGGCGCAGCATCGCCGGGGTGTCGCTGGTCGATGCGATACGCGCGTGCGAAGACCATCTGATCGCAGGCGGTGGCCACGCGATGGCGGCGGGACTTTCGATTCAAGAAGCGAAAATGGATGGATTTCGGGAAGCCTTCGCCGCTTATGTGTTAGGTCACACCAGCGAGGAGCAGCGCCAACCGACGTTGATGTATGACGCGGAAATATCGTTTGACCAATTATCGTTAGAATTTCTCTCCAGCTACGATTTATTGCAACCCTTTGGGAATGGTAACCCGCAGCCTGTGTTCATATCGCGGAATGTCGGGTTGAGTCGCTCGCCGCAGCACATGAAGAACCATCACCTGCGTCTCATGCTGCGGCAGTGCACTGCCCAAACGAAAGATGACATCGGTGGGGTGTATTACGAACAAGACGCCGTCTTTTTCGGCGGCGGCGAGTATCCCCTGCCCGATCCACCGTGGGACATCGCCTTTACCATCGATCGCAACACGTTTCGCGGACGCACCACACTGCAATTGAATATCCAAGACGTACGCGCTGCTAGGAAAACCGATGCCCAGTCTGTGGAAAATAGGTAAATGCCTCATCAACTGGGGCCCTCTAATTTGTGAGTCCCAACGAGGCGGAATATCTCAGCCCACGGCAACGCCATGGAATACGGCGGCGGCATTGTCCTTACGTGGGTTTTGGAGGGCCCTGCATTCGTTTTGTAGAAAATCAGTCTCGCCTCACGCCTGAATTTGCGGTGTGGTGGTGTGATGAAATCTCGTCGTTGGCAGGCTGGGATTGGGTACGCGCTTTGGTTCGTGGCCATGCTGCCATCCCCGGCCAATGCCCAACTCCCGTCACTCGATCGACCACCGTGGCTGGGGTATTTCACCGCGTTTTCTAACAATCGCTTTCAATTTGGCGTAAGCACCCAAGGGAAAATCACGCTCCGGGCGATGGGAGGAAATGACGCGCTTGTGTCGAAATCCCTGCAAATTCCCGTTGAAATTTTTGTTGAAGAAATCCGCCCCGACGCGAAGCCCATCGTCAAACACGTCAAACCCGAAACGTTGACGTCCCTCCAGCCCGCCACCACCAAACTCACCCAAGCCGTCATTCACGGCAAAGTCACCGGCGACACCGCATTTGAAATCTCCCTCGAACAGGATCGCGGGCGCATCTCGTTGGGCGGCCGCCTGCTCAATCAAGGGACTCGCAGTAAAAATCCGCTCCGATTTTCCCTCCGGGTCGGCTTCCCCGCTGCCTACCCGCGCTTGGACCCAAATGATTTGGTTGCCAGTAAAGCACTCCAGAAAAAAATCCAGCGTGACAGGGTGATTTTGACATCGACGGATGGGAGACGCCAAACCCTCACTTTCGATCAAGCCTTCGACCCGACAACGAAAAATCTGACCCCACCGAGCGCCGCCCCGGCCAATCCCGTAGTGACCACCACGTTGAGTGTGGAATCCGGTGCCTACCACGGAAAAAAATTTCATTTCGGCACATCAGCTAACGCGACGATCACCCTAGCGAGCACCAACCGCGCTGCGCTACACAAGGGGTTTTCCATCCTCTGGGCACCCGACCCGGCCAAGGATCTCGAGGGCAAGGCCCGCCTCACCCTCGAAGTGAAATAACCGCCATCCTCGCAAAAGGCATTTTTTTGTTCGAGCGAACATCTTTTTGCTTGTGATCGAGCGTCACACGCGTCACAGTCCTCGCCACCCCACACCCCACACGCCCATGGCCGCCAAAGCAACCTCTGAAGAATCCGCCTCCGAAAAACTCCTCGAAGCCCGCAAGCGCAACCTCGATCTCGCCATCGCCCACATCCAAAAGGAATTCGGCGAAGGTGCCATCCTGCGCCTCGGCGACGAACGCTGCGTCGATGTCGATGTTATCCCAACCGGCAACCTCCTCATCGACCGTGCCCTCGGCGTCGGCGGATTCCCACGCGGCCGCATCGTGGAAGTCTTTGGCCCGGAATCCTCGGGTAAAACCACCCTCACCCTGACCGTCATCGCCCAAGCCCAAAAACGCGGTGGCCTAGCGGCATTCATCGACGTCGAGCACGCGCTCGACCCGCAATACGCCCGCAAACTCGGCGTCAACCTCGACGACCTGCTCGTTTCCCAACCGTCGTCAGGCGAGGAAGCTCTCCAAATCTGCGAGGCTCTCGTCCGGTCCAATGCCATCGACGTCATCGTCCTCGACTCGGTCGCCGCTCTCGTCACCAAACAGGAACTCGACGGCGAAATCGGCGATTCCACCGTCGGTGCCCAGGCCCGCCTCATGAGTGCCGCCATGCGCAAACTCACCGCCCTGATCTCCAAAGCCCGCACGGTCTGTATCTTCACGAATCAAATTCGCGAGAAAATTGGCGTCATGTTCGGCAACCCGGAAACCACTCCTGGCGGTCGCGCCCTTAAATTCTTTTCCTCCATGCGCGTCGATATCCGCCGCATCGGTCAGATCAAGGCCACCGACGGCACCGTCACGGGCAACCGAACCAAAGTCAAAATCGTCAAAAACAAGGTCGCGGCTCCCTTCACCGAGGCCGAGTTCGACATCATGTATAACGAGGGCATTTCCTCCACCGGATCGCTCCTCGACCTCGCGCTAGAAATGGAAATTGTCCAAAAACGAGGCTCCTGGTTCTCGTACAACGGCACGCAACTCGCCCAAGGCCGCGACGCCGCCAAGGAGCTCATCAAGGGGGATCCGGCACTCTACCTCGACCTCGAAACCAAGGTCAAAGAGGGACTCGAAGCAAAAAAGAAAAGATAATCCCCCGCGACACCCAAAAAACCTAGCGTAACGATTCAGGTCTCGGTCGGGCCAAGCAAAGCAAAGAACACAACCTGCTCGCGCGGATGCGGGCGATGCGGGCGGTGCGGGCGGTGCGGGCGGTGC
>JBDLWH010000057.1:0-7291 GCA_039804325.1 Verrucomicrobiota bacterium | reverse complement strand
TTCTAATGACTCAGCGCGTGTGAGGCGGAGGCCGTTCCATCCGGCATTCAGGGTGCCGCAGCGTTGAGGATTGCATCGAGCCTCCTCAACGGCGCGTTGGCTTGCAGAATAGACATGTGATCCTCATCGTACCCTTGCACGCTGGCGGCGTCGGTCTTCGCAGGTGGGCGCAGTTGGCTGGCGACGCTGACCGTTCCGTCGTTTTCGCCGGGCATGAGGAACGACCGCTTCGCATGGTGCCCATACACCAAGTGGTGATTCACTCGCCCCTTCAAGTGGCGGTCGAAAAGGTGCGCGAGGAAATCTGATCCTGCCGCCATGTCACGCCAGGAAGGCACCACTGAGGGCGACCATTTCACGCCCATCGCCGCCGCTTCATGCCCGGTGAACGGTGAGCTGAAAGTCACGAACGTGTGGATGTAATCGGATCCTCCGAGGATGACGTTCTTATCGAGGAAACGACGGGCCACCAAGCCGCCCATGCTGTGTGCCACCACGTCGAGACGGCGGAAACCGTAGCGATCATGGAGGACTTTGGTACCTACGTTCAAAGCCTCTGCGGCATTCTCCAAGCGGCCGCCCGATGGATAGAAGTAGAACCAGCACTGATAGCGCCGACGGTCGAGCCGCTCCATCGCCAGCCGCCAATCCTGGGGAGAACCCGCCGCTCCATGAATAAAGATGACCGGGATGCGCGCGGGATCGTAGGGTTCGAGAAAATAGATACCGAAACCGTTCTGGATCGCCATTGTGGCCGGGGACCAGAGTCCTTCCTCACCCCGGGTCGCGGCGAAGCGCGGGTCATCCAGATTGGCGATTTCGCCTAATGAGAACCGAACTCCGCGCCGGGAAATCGACTCCGCCACCGTTCTTCCTGCTAGGAAACGATCAATGGCTTCCCGCAAGCCGTCTGGCACCGGGGTGCGCGCCAAGCGGCCCCGCACCATGGTGTGGCGCTCACCTGCCGCAAAGCTGACCGGCACAGCTCCCCCCCCCTGGGCCGTGAGAATCCACATCGGCTCACCGGCATCGTAGCGATCGCTCCGGTTGGTGTCGGAATAGGCCATGACATACTGATGCAGCGGACTTTTCACCGAAAAGATCACGGCACCCCCTTTCGCGAGTTCTACTTGGTCGCCTGAAAAGACCTCGTTGGTGTCGCGCTTCCATTCGACCACTGCCGCCCGGACCGGTAACTTGTAGTCGTCAGCGTTTTCAATCACGACCCGAATCCGGTAATCATTGCCGTGGCGCTTCAGGTCGGCATCAAGGTGCCGAAAGTTCGAGCAACCATTGAAAAGGAAAGGGAGCGCCACCGCGATGGCGACATGCTTGAGCACGAATCGGCGTCTGGTTTGCAACAGGGATTTCATGGTTGGAGGATCTTAGTGGCGCGCAGGTTGCCCAACAAACCCTCCTCTTGTCAACTACCCGGACTTCGACGCTGGCGGGTCGGTCGGAGAGGTCTCTTCTAACGGGTGATCTTCGTCGTGGAGTTTTTTGGGTACTTTGCCGTCGAGCCATGCCCAGTTCATGGGATAGACATCTGGGTCAAACATGACGAAATAGAAATGCCAGACGATGATGGCGAGGCAGGCGAGGATGGCCTCGTAGTAGTGGATGGTGATGGCCACTTCGACGATCCAGCGCGGCAACCAATGCGTGACGTCGATTTTAAACCAGATGGCCAGGCCGGTGACTCCCATGACGATACTGCCCCAGACCACTGCCCAGTATTCGATTTTTTCTGGATAGCCGAAGCGCCCGAACTTGGCCTTAGGCTTGCCAAGCGCGAAGTGGCCCATATTGGTCACCACGTCACGAGCGTCACGCCAGCGCGGCGTTAGATCACGTAACAAGGTTCGACCCTTGGAGGTGAAGAGGGCATAACAGATATGATAGATCCCACCACCGATGAGCACCAACCCGGCGATGCGGTGAATCCAGCGCCGAATCTCTTCGCTACCCATCAGGTGCGCAAACCAAGTGGTGGGAAATTTGAGAGCGAATCCCGTAATGGCAAGCACGATGAAACTCGACATCAATACGAAGTGCTGCACCCGCTGCCCGCAATCCATGCGCACCACCATCACCCCATGGGCGTGGCGCCTCGCGACGACCTTGCGCCACCAGCCCAATGCGTTGTGCAACCCTAATAATAAAACCGTCATCACAATCAGGCAGATATAGATTTTTTTCACCCATCGATTGATGACGCTGCCAGTTTCCTCGCCGGTAGTCTGGTCGCTATGGATTTTGCCGCCCACGAAGCTCGCGCTCGCACCCGGGTGGCATTTGCCGCAGGTGGCCGTCAGGTGTGAGGCGTGGATCATCGAGTCAGGATTGGTTGAACGCAGGATTTTGTGATAGCCGTGACAACTGGCGCAATTAGCGGCAGTGGTTGAGCCGCCGGTTGCGGCCAACCCGTGATAGCTGTCGAAAAACGTTTTGACGCGGTCATCGGGCAGGCCGAAGCGGCTGTTGATGCGTTCGCTGGCATGGCACTTGCTGCACGCCTCAGCGGATTGGAATGAGGTCGCGCGATCTTTGAGGCCCATGATCTTGTGCTCCGAATGGCAATCGCTGCACGTCGCCGCCTCACTCACCCCTTTGAGTAACGCCTGCCCATGCACACTGGCACCCACGTCTGCGGCCTCCTCAGGATGACACTCGCCGCAGGTGCTTGCGAGGCGAGTCAGATGGATGCGCGACTGCGGCGAGGCCCGCGAAAACACTTCGTGTTTGCCATGGCAGTCTTTGCAGTTGGCTGCCGCCTCATTGCCATGGCGCAAGGCTACGCCATGCACGCTGGCACCAAAACTCTTCGATTGCCTGTCATGACAGGCCGCGCAATCCACGGGCCTAGCCGCTTTGGAATCGTCCGGGTGATCCGCCGTGAGGTCGGCATGACACTGGGCACACCCCGTCGTGCCGTGGATAGACGCCTGCAACCTAGCGGCATCGACAAACAAGGAAATTGTTTCTCCGTTAGGCGCGTCTTTCGTGAGATCCTTGTCGCTGTGACACTCGATGCACTTGTCACTTGAAAGCGCCTCGGCGGAGCGCATCGTGCCAGCTAACGAAAAAGCAAGGAGTAACCCTAGCAAAATAGTTGATTTCATGAACGTTGGGGGGATTGGTTATCCAGTGAGTGCTCGTCACGCGCGCGACGGCCAAGTCTAACTCGATTCACCATTGAGATTGAATCCTCGCTGGCATCCGGCAAGCACAAACGTGCCAAGCGTAGGGCATGGGTGATGACGCATTGTTTTGCAAAAAGCGCGCATCGGCGCGCATCAGCGAGACGGAAATTTTCCTCGCTTGCCAGTAGAGCCAAGATTTCTCATATTCATTACTCATCGGGCGACGCATCGCGCCTTTGTGCCCTGCTCTTCATTTTCAGCGTTTGGTTCACTTAAATTTCTTTTCACATGCGCACGTTCTTCGCTGTTTTCGCCCGTTTACTTGCTGTGTGCGGGGTTTTGGGGTGGCCACCCTTCGTGATGGCGGTTCCAGGTGATCCCCCTGTGGCTCCACCCAACGAGGTGATATCTAACGATAAATGTCTTGAGTGCCACAGCGACAAAGATCTCACGAAAGAGATGCCCGACGGGAAGCAGGTCTCTCTGTTTGTGGATGAAAAAATCCATCAGTCATCGGTGCATGCCAAGATTTCATGCGCGCAATGCCATCCCGATCTCACTACCGATCATCCTGATAACTCCGTGGCGGCCAAACCCGTGGATTGCGCGTCATGTCACAAACAGCCGTCCGCCTTATACGCCACGAGCATCCACGGGGTCAGCCGCTCGATGGGATCATCGGGGGCCGCCACTTGCACGAGTTGCCACGGCACCCATGACATGCTTTCGTCCAAAAATCCGAACTCGCCGGTTTTCAAGCTCAACCTGTCGCGCACTTGTGCCAAGTGTCATGATAATCCGCGCATCACTCAGGAATACCGCATGCGTTTCCCGGATGTCACCGCCCAATACCGCGACAGCATGCACGGGCGTGGCGTTCAAAACATGGGTCTCATCGTGGCTCCCTCGTGCAACGATTGCCATGGTGTCCACGACATCAAACGCAGCGTGGACCGCAGTTCGCCTATCAATAAAGCCAACCTGGCCGCCACATGTGGTAAATGCCATTTTGGTATCGAGGAGAAATATAACAAAAGCGTTCATGGTCAGTTGCTAGCCAAGGGCGACGCACGCGGCCCATCATGCACCGACTGCCACACGGCCCACGAGATTGAGTTGCCTAGCACTGCCCATTTCAAACAAGCTAGCGATAATCGATGCGGCAAGTGCCACGAGGAAAGTCTCAAGCACTACCGGGATACCTATCACGGCAAGGCCATGGCCTTGGGGCAACCTAACGTCGCCAGCGATGTGGCGGCGTGTTTTGATTGCCATGGCGATCACAACATCCTGCCTGTATCCAACCCCGCCTCCCAGCTTTCCTCCCAAAACATCCAGTCCACCTGCGCCAAATGCCATCCCGGTGCCACCACCGGGTTTACCCAATACATCCCCCACGCCAACCCGCTAGATGGCAAGAAATACCCGGCGCTCCACCTCACGTTCGTGTTAATGACCAGCTTGTTGTTAGGAGTCTTTGCCTTTTTCGGAGGGCACACGCTGATGTGGCTGGCGCGTTCGGTTTGGCTCTACCGCCATGATTCCAAGGCATATCGCGAAA
Organism: Verrucomicrobiota bacterium; assembly: GCA_039804325.1. Lineage (GTDB taxonomy): Bacteria > Verrucomicrobiota > Verrucomicrobiia > Verrucomicrobiales > Akkermansiaceae > Luteolibacter. The sequence goes on along the minus strand of JBDLWH010000057.1, from coordinate 2,587 downwards.
CCAAGTTCGACGCCCAGCGCGATGACGAATGGTTCACGCGCTTCACGCCCTTTGACCGCTTCCTGCACTTCATCATGGCGTCGAGCTTCCTGCTTTTAGTCATCACTGGCATGCCGCTCAAGTTCTACTACACCGAGTGGGCCAAGGTCTTGTTCGACATCATCGGCGGTGCCCAAACCGCACGCTCACTCCATCGCTTTGGAGCCTTGCTCACCTTCCTCTACTTTGCCTTACACCTCATCGACCTAGCCAAGACGTCATGGATGAACCGGGGGGCTTTGCGCAACCCCGAGACGGGCAAGTGGGAAATCACACGCTTCTTCCGCGTTATTTTCGGCGCTGACTCCATGGTGCCCTCGCTCCAAGACTGGCGCCAATTTGTCGCCCATCAAAAATGGTTCTTCGGTAAGGGCCCCAAACCGCAGTTCGACCGCTGGACGTATTGGGAAAAATTCGATTATTTCGCGGTGTTCTGGGGGGTCTTTGCCATCGGCCTTTCAGGGATGATCATGTGGTTCCCTCAGTTTTTCACGGCCTTCCTGCCTGGATGGGTCATCAACATCGCCCTCATCGTCCACTCCGACGAAGCGCTCTTGGCCGCCGGGTTCATCTTCACCGTGCATTTCTTCAACACTCACTTCCGACTGGAAAAATTCCCGATGGACAACGTGATTTTCTCGGGCCGCATCTCCAAAACCGAACTGCTCCATGAACGCAAGCGCTGGTACGACCGCCTAGTGGCCACCGGACGTCTCGACCAACACCGCATCCGCGATGAATGGGAAAACTGGAAAACCATCGCCCGACCCATCGGCTTCACCTTCTTCGGTATCGGCCTGATCCTCCTCGTCCTCATCATCTACGCCATGGCCTCACGCCTCTCCCACTAACCCAAGGACTCGGCCAATCGCCTCTTGAGCATGCGGACAAGTCACGTGCCGACTATCATGCGCAACCAGCACGTATTGCCCAATGTCATGGCGACGAGATCCCGCTAGGGACCTATCACTCTGCTCGTAGCTTCGCCGTCGGCAAACTTTGTCCGTAACAGGTCACCGGATCGAATCTGTAATGCCGATCGAAGTGCTTTTCCATCGGCTCCAAGAGTGATGGAAAAACCACGCTGAAAAGCCGACGACGGCCCGAGCGCGCGCAAGAGCCCCTGCAAGCGGGTAAGACTCTCATCGCGCCGGTCTATGCGCGCCTTGCTTGCCGACTCTAGCCGCCGTTGCAAATCCACTAGGCATTCCATGCGCCGTTCGAGCACCCGCACCGGTTGATGTGCCCGATGGCCGCTGCGCGCTGCGCGCAGCCTCACGGACATTGCGTCCAAAGCCGCCTCGAGCGCATGTGACAGCCGCCCGCGGGCGGTATCCAGTCGCATGACGGGCTCCCGCAACCATTTTTCACCATCACGTTGCAGTGGCCCGCGCTTGAGTGCGTCGAGCGCCGCGCGCGCTTGCCTCAGGCGTTCCCGTGTCAAGCGGTCAAACCGTCGCCGCCATTGGGCGAGTTTGGCTAACCATTCCGCACCGTCTGCGACGGCGAGCTCCGCGGCGGCGCTGGGGGTGGGGGCGCGCAAGTCAGCGACGAAATCCGCGATGGTGAAATCAATTTCATGACCCACGGCCGAGATGATAGGGATGGGGCAGGCGGCGATGGCCCGGGCCACCACCTCTTCATTGAAATTCCACAAATCCTCGATGGAGCCGCCGCCCCGACCGATGATGAGCAGGTCGCAACGCGGGTAACCGAAAGCTTCGGGCCGCCCCATCTGCTCAATGGCACGGGCGATTTCTAACTCGGCACCCTTGCCCTGAACCCGCACTGGCAACAGCACGGGTTGGACCCATGGCGCTCGGCGTGTGAGCACATTCAGGATGTCTTGCAAGGCCGCTCCCGAGCCGGACGTGATCAGACCGATAACCCGAGGAAACCCCGGAATCGCCCGCTTGCGCGCCCCGTCAAATAACCCTTCCGCATGCAGTTGGCGCTTCAACGCCTCAAAGCGTGCCTGCAGCGCTCCTGCCCCCGCTCGCTCGGCTTTTTGCACGATGATTTGTAACTGACCCCGCGCCTCATAGACACTCGCCTCGGCTAGCACGCGTACCTTCACGCCGTCCTCAAGCGCATCGGCTCCCGGCCGCATGCGTGCTCCAAACATCACACATGCAATTTGGGCCCCCGCGTCTTTAAGCGAAAAATACCAATGCCCGCTGCCCTGCTTCTTTAGGTTGGAAACCTCACCTTCTACCCAGACCTCTCCGATCTGAGCTTCTAGCAGGTTTTTCATCCGTCGTAACAGTTGCGTCACGGACAACGCCTTGTCACCGGCGGCTTGCGGTCGGTTAAATAAATCCACACCGCAAGCTGACAGCCTCTTACGGGGTTTTCGAGCGCAAATAACGACAATCGCTTTTTGACCAGAGCGCCTATCACAACAAGTGCGGCAGCGTCTGAGCGCTTTATAGCTAGGAACCGTTTTCATGTCATGAAAACTAACCACTCCCTGTTTTCCCGCGGGATCCATCTTGACCCAGCCGCACCGCATGACTCGGGCCGGTTTTTTCATTGACCTCGTAATCTG
>JBDLWH010000056.1:0-5573 GCA_039804325.1 Verrucomicrobiota bacterium | reverse complement strand
CGGAAAATTATTACTTCACGCCGCAAGCGAAGCACTTTGCCAGGCCGATCTCAACGCCGCCAATGCCCCGAAATCGCTAGAAATCGTTCTCGGCACCTCGGCCGGGGCCATGATTCACGGCGAGCATTTCTACCAGCGAGCGACACGGGCCGCCGGCTCCCGGCGCGGCCAATTGGCGTTGGCCATCGATTACCTCATTCCCCAGCAAGCGGGCTTGCTGGCGCGCGCCTTCGGCCTAACCGCTCCGACGACCGTCATCTCCAACGCCTGCGCGTCGGGAGCCAACGCGCTTGGCCATGCGTATGATTTGATTCGCGGCGGGCGCTGCGAAATGGCCATCGCCGGCGGCTATGACGCCCTTTCCCAGATGGTGTATGCCGGATTTGATTCCCTGAAAGCGTTAAGCCGCACCCAGCCTCGGCCATTTGATGCCCATCGCGACGGGCTGGCCCTAGGCGAGGGAGCCGCCATTTTTGTGCTAGAACGACGGGCTCATGCGGTGGCTCGCGGCGTACCTATTCTCGCCACGGTTGCTGGTTATGGCGTTGCGACGGATAGCCACCACCTGACGCAACCGAACCCGGCTGGAATTGCCGCGCTTCAAAGCATGCGCATGGCCTGCGGCCAAGCCGGTTTGGAGCCTCACCACATTCAATATATCAACTCGCACGGCACGGGCACGCCCCTCAATGATCCGGCGGAGGCTGCTGCCATCGCCGCTTGGGCGGGAAATGCCGCACCCGCCATCGCGGTCAGCAGCACCAAGGGCGCTATCGGACACTTGTTAGGCGGCGCGGGCGCGGTGGAATCCGCCATCTGCGTGATCGCCATGAGCGAGGGGTTTTTACCCGCCACGGCCAATGTCACCACGCCCGACACCTGCTGCACCTTCGATTTGGTCACCGAACCACGCCCGGCCGCGCTCCAGACCTCACTGAGCAATTCTTTCGGCTTTGGTGGGTCGAATGCCACGCTTGTCTTTCAGCGCGGCCAGCGACGCAACGGCCAACGAATTTCGCTAGAAAATGGAGAATCACGTCGGCCGCTCATCATCACGGGCGTGGGCGCGGTGAGTCCGGCAGGGTGGGGGATGGACGCGCTGGTCACTGCGTTGAAGGAACAGCAGGCGTTACCCGAAACATTGTTAGATCCGCCAGCAGCAGCTGCCGGGGGCTTACGTTCACACCGGGTTCTGGCGGTGCCGCGTCCTGTGCCGGACCGCGTCCTAGCCGGGCACCCCCGCCTGCGCCGGGCCAGTCGCTTATCGTTGTTTGCCGCGGCGGCCGCGCTTGAAGCGCTGGGCCCGGAACGAATCGCTGCCGTGCAAGCCGGCACATTGCGCGCCGGATTGATCTACACCGTGCTCAATGGCGGCATTTCCTATTGCGCGCGATTTTACGGTGAAGTGATGGAAAACCCTGCGACGGCGAGTCCGATACTTTTTCCGGAAACCGTCTTCAACGCACCGGCGAGCCATTTGGCCGCCTACCTCGGCATCACTGGCCCCTGCAACTCGCTCGTCGGAGATTCCGCCCAATTTCTCGCCGCCATCGATATGGCTGCGCTCTGGTTGGACCAGGGCAGCATCGACCTCTGCTTGGTCGTGGGCACCGAGGAACATGATTGGTTGGCAGCGGCCGCCATCGATTTGCTCCAACTCGGCGTGCCCGTGGCGGAAGGCGCCGCCTGCCTAGTGATCGAACCTGACAGACCACACACATCCGGGGTGCTCATCGAGAGACGCGCCACCCACCACCCGATCGCCACCTTTTCCCAGAGACCTCAGGCGGCCGCTGCCGCGCGCGCCGCTTTAGGGCCGATAGGCCCGTCAGCGTTGTTAGTGGACGATTGCTGTGGTCACGCCGCCACCGACGCCGCGACCAATGAGGCGTGGTCACACTGGAACGGCGCGCGTCTATCTCCCGCATCGGTTCTTGGCCATGGCCTTAGCGCGGCGGCCGCATGGCAATGTGTCGCGGCCTGCCAGAGCGTGCTCACTGGCGCGGTCACCGAGGCGGTGGTGGCCACCACGGGGGTTTGCCAACGGGCCGCCGCCCTGCACCTGAGGTCATCCATCGGAGCAGGCCGATGAATTCCCAATGATTTTTTCTTTGAAATGACTTCCCCAGATCCCAGCGCATTGCGACCTTCAGTATCAGGTAACAGTTTGTATGATGTGAGGTGGACACAACTGATGGTGTTTATTCTCAAACGCTTTCCCACGTCGTTATGCGTCTTTCTCACCAGTCCGATTGCCTTTGTTTTCTATCTGTTTGCGCGGGTGCAATCACGCGCGGTGCGGGCCAATCTGCGCGCCCTGTTTCCAGATCGCGGGGCGCTGTGGTGCTGGTTGGGGGCCTATCAGGTGTTTCGTCAGTTTGCCCTAACATATTTGGACCGCTTGTTATACCGGCATTGTGCGCGCCAGGTTGAGTGGGACGTTGAGGGGTTGGAGATTTTCGAGCAAATGAAAGACGAGCCTGGCGGGGTTTTGGTGTTCACCGTGCATTCGGGCAATTATGATATTGGATCGTTTCTGATGGCCGAGCGTCTCGGTCGGCCGCTGCACACGGTGCGTGCACCAGAGCGCACAGAGGCGCTCGACACGTTGCGCGCGGCAGAGCTCGACGCGGCGAGCAGCCAGCAACCGTTGTTACGCTCGCATTACAACACGCCCGGAGGACTGCTTGGCATCGACCTCTGCCGGCTCTTACTCGCCGGGGAAATCGTCGCGGTTCAGGGCGACCGCGTGGTTATGGATGTTTCGCCGCTGGCCGTGGTCCATGACGGCGTGAGTTATACGATTCCGCTTGGGCCGCTGATGCTGGCCGAGACCGCCTGCGTCCCGTGTTACCCGATTATGTTGATTCGGGTTGGTGTCTGCCACTATCGCATTGAACTCGTGAAGCCGTTTTTCACGGGGGACCGCAGAATGAGGCGTGCCGAACTCGCGGCGCTGTGGATTCCGGTGATGGCAGATTTTTTGCACCGCCATTGGGACCAATGGTTTGTTTTTGAACAAATCATCGAACGCGCGCCAAAGAATTCCAACGCCTGAACCCGGGACTCACCGGCTCACTCGGCATTCACGCCCTTCTGAAAAGCCGCACCCAGGACCAGGCGACCCCCGCGGCACCAAAGCCGACGAGCAGCGCCAATCGGCCTTGAATATCAGCTAGGGTAGCCCCACGGGTGAACAAATCCTGATAGGCGGTGACGCCCCAATTGAGTGGCGTGAGCCCGCTGAGGTGTTGCATGACGGGCGGCATAAAGAACACGGGCACCATCACCCCGCCAAGCGCTGCGAAAATCACCACCAACGTGGCACCCGCCATGCCGGCCTGTTCTTGACTGGTGGCCGTACTTGCCACGGCAAGAGCAAATCCCACTGCGGCAAAGCCCGTGCAAATGGTGAGCAGCACGAGAGCCGGAATAGAAGCGCTAAGCGTAAAGGCAGGGGTGCCGAGGGCGGGAAGCAGCCAACGGCCAGCAGCCATCATCAGTGCGAATTGGATCAATGAGACACCGAGAAAAAGCAAAAGTTTGCCCACAATGATCGCCAATGGGCGCACCGGCATGGTGAGCAGGCGCGTGAGCGTCCCTTCCTGGCGCTCGCGTAACAGGCAGGTCGAAATCGGGATGACGATGAAAAACATCGCAAAAACCGAGTAGGCCGGCACGTTGAACTGCACCATGTCGGGCAGCAATGTCGTCTGACCTGCCTGCGTGCTGGCGTTGGCGTTGGCCGGTGCGGCCACCATCATCGCATGACCGGCACGATAGGTCGGGGGATCCAACGCGTTTTCTAGCTCGGCCATCTCGAATCCCTCAGGAAGTTGTTGCTCGATTTGCTTCGGCAGTGCCTGGCCCCACGCCATCATGTCGAGTTCAAATTCCTTGCCTTGCGCGAGTCGCTCGAGCGCCAGAGTGACGAGCACCCGGTAGGGGCCAGAAATCCCGGGATCAAAAAACGTCTCGATGGCCGGCGGCGGCGACTCGGCGGCGGGCTCCTCATTTTTGAGTGATTCGGATTCGGCCCAGTGGCGGGCGCGTTCGGTGCTGGCACGGCCAAGGCCCATGGGGAAAATCACGAAAACTTGGGCCTGGCCGTGGCGCACGATCTCGCGGGCCGTTGAGCGATCAAGCGGTCGGCCATTTTGCTCGGTGACCAATTCCATGCCCTGAGCCGAGGCAAAATCGCGGGCCATGGCACGCGAGATTTCTGATTGGTCTTCATCGACGAGCGCCGCTTTCACGCTGAACTGCGAGACTTTTTTGAAGGCACCATCCTGGACGAGAGTCACGACGAGCAACACGGCCATGGGCATGAGAAAGATCACCGCCAGACCAACCGGGTCACGCAGCAGAACGCGCAGTTCTTTACCAAGGATGAAAATAAGGCGGCTCACTGGGATGCGGGATGTTCGGGCGGAATGGGCAGATCACAGGGGTCCGTGGCTGGCAGATCATTGAGTTCCTCTACCGAAATTCGGAAAATCGACGCGTAGCGCTCACGCATTTCCGTATCGAGTTTGGCAAACACGGCGGGCTTCATGTGGCGGCGCACACGCCATGTCCAAATGCCCAGGTAGTCGGCGAGCATTCGCTCGTTGAGGATGTTGAGAGCCATCCAATACCAAAGCGGGCTCTTCTCGCCACGCTCAACGGCATGACGCGCCGCATGAATGAGCTTACCCAAAAATTCCCAATACTTGAGAAACCCGGTGTTCGAGGCATCCCATCCCGCGCTTTGCACCGTCACATGGTGGCCGTGGTCATCCACTGCCCACATCAGGCGGCGGATGGCGCTCTCTGGCCCTTCGTCTTGTGGCACATCCTCGATTTTCATGGCATGGACGTCGGGTTAGGGGTGGGCGGCTGTCAACTCTCGGGTGATCACTCGCAATCGCCGATAGGCTGCTTCTTCCCGGTCGGCCAGTTCATAGAGCATGTCGATCATCGTCTCATAAGTATCCCCAGCGTGGGTGCGGTTTTTGACGTGACGCGCGGCCACCAGGGCAAACTCGCGCCAGCGATCGCCTAAAACCGTCATGTCGAGTCCTGCCTGGCCCAAATCTGGCGAGCTCAGCACCGCGGCGGCCTCCGCCAGAAAGGCGGCAAACATAAATCGGAAACCCGCTCCACCAGAGCCCACCACCTCCTGCATCATGACGATCTGATTGATGTTATGACGCACTTCCTCCTCGGTGAGACGAATCTTCCATTTGGCGAAATCGCGCGCGAGGGCGCGCATGCCTTTGACGCCCAGAACCGGCACGGGGATATCCAACATGCTATAACAAGTGTCCTTGAGCCCCGCAAGAATCGGCGCGACCAAATCCACTTGCTTGGGTGAGCGATCTTCCTTGAGCCAATAGACGCGCCCCCGCGGGTTCAAGCCACCCTTGGCAAATCGGGCTCGCTCCAAATCCGCTCGCTCTAACGTCTGGACGTGCTCCATCCCTGGCTCGCTCACGAGGTATTGCTCCCCACTTCGCCCGTAAATCACGATGCTGTGCGCGTTAAAATGCGTCCGCATGGCTCGCGGCACATAGGGAAGCCAAAACAATCCC
>JBDLWH010000055.1:0-2840 GCA_039804325.1 Verrucomicrobiota bacterium | reverse complement strand
GCCATGCCCGAGACGATAGAGAATTCCCGGCGGTGGAGCGGATTTGTCTGTCCGGATTGTCGCTTCGTATTTCGTGTGGCGCAGGATCATGACGGGCATGGGGTGGTGTGTCCGAGTTGTCGGAGCATGTTAAAAATCCCCGGAGCAGGTGATCGGTCGCCGCCATTGGTGATGCCCTTGCCTCGAGTGGCCGTGGAGGCACCCGTTTCTCAACCAAAATCCAAGGGTGGCGAGAATAAGCGTCGGACCAAATCTTCGCGTGTCAAAGACCCACACTCGTGGAACCGGACCACTGGAAGCGCGGGGAGTGTTCGGCGCGACGACCGGCGTAAGATGCGATGGATGCTGATAGGCGGGGTCCCTGTTTTCGGGCTCATCGTCATGGGCGCGCTCATGGTCATGCGCCGCCAGGCCCCACCTGCCGCTCTGACCGCCTCACCCGTGATGAATGCCCAGTCCCCCGTGGCCACCACCCCACAAATTGTTGATGCTCAGGCGGAGAACGAGGCATTTCTCGCGGCGGCCGAGCCGTTGGCCCGGGAATTTTTGAATGCCACGCGGATTGAGGATCTTTTGCCATTGGTGGCACAAGCCGATGTGGTTCAACCCAAGATGCGGAGGCATTACGGTGCTGGGAAAATCGAGGCGCTAGGGCTTTTGGGGTTCAACACCCAAGGCAACGTGACGCGCCGCGGCAATCTCGCCACCCTCACCTTGGCGACTCGTGCCGCAGGCGAAAAGCCGATCTGTTTCGTGCAAACCCCTCACGGGCTTAAAATCGATTGGGAGGCGTGGGTTGGATGGTCTGAGATGCCATGGGAGGAATTTCTCGCGAAAAAGCCCACCACGGCCATCACGTTTCGCGTGAACCTCAGCGAGATCGATTACTACAATTTCACCTTCGCCGATGACTCAAAGTGGCAGGCTTACCGCATCGAGTCGCCCGACGCCACCTGCTCGCTCTATGGGTATGCCGAACGTGGCATGCCGCTCAATTCCCATTTGCGCCCGCCCCCCGAGAGCAAATCAATCGCGCTCGTGCTCACGTTGAAGTTTCCTCCCCACGCCACATCCACCAACCAGGTGCTCATCGACCAATGCCTCGCCGTAGGATGGGCACTCGAAACTCCCTCACCGCCGTGACCCCCACCACTTACGATAAAGTTCTGGAACTCAACCTCGACGCCCAGGTGTATGGCACGTTCGCGGAAATCGGCGCCGGCCAAGAAACCGCCAATTGGTTTTTCCGCGCCTCGGGCACCGCCGGCCTCGTGGCCAAAACCATCTCCGCCTACGACATGACCATGAGCGATGCGCTCTACGGCCAAACCGATCGTTACGTTTCGGCAGGCCGCCTCGCGGCGATGCTCGATCATGAATATGACATACTGCTAGAGCGCTTGGCCCCCAATCGCGGAGCGGCCACGACGTTTTTCTCATTCTGCAACACCGTGCGCGCCAGGGGATATCAGGACTCCGGCGAATGCCACGGCTGGCTGGGAATCCGTTTCCAGTTGAACCCGGGCGACCCCCCTGCCGATATCACTCTCCATCTGCGATTGCTCGACGCGCGCACCATCGATCAAATGGAGGCGTTAGGCATCATCGGCGTGAATCTCATTCACGCGACCTTCCGCCATCGCGGAAACCTCAAAACCTTTGTCGAGGCCCTTGGCGATAATCTCGCCCTCGGCCGCGTCGAGGTCGATCTCCTCAAGTTTTCCGGCCACGGCTACGCGTCCTTCGATAACCGGCTTTGTGCCCTGCAATTGGTGGCCAGCGGCCTGACCGATGCGACGATGTTTCGACCTAACGGGGAAGTCGTCCAACCCGCCGAGGCCCTTTACCACCGCCCGGTGCTCTTGCTGCGCGGCAGCTTCGACCCAGTGCTCAACCTCCACCTCGCCATGCTCGAACACGCACGATCCCTCTTCGTGCGCTCACTCGTCGATCCCTCACGCAACTCGGAAATCGAACTCTGCGAAATCTCCATGCATAACTTGCTCCGCGGCCCCGCCATCGATGCCGAGGATTTTATCGACCGCGCCGACGCCCTCCAGTTGCTCGGTAAAACCGTCCTCGTCTCGCGCTGCGCCGAGTTCCACCGCATCGCCGCATTTCTTAATCGATGCACCAACCAACCGATCGGTATAATACTGAGCATCGGCTTACTCAATGAACTCTTCAAGGCGAAGTGGTCGGCCAACCTGGCGGGTGGGTTGTTAGAATCATTTGGGCGACTCTTCAAGCCCGGGGTGACGTTGCAAGTTTTTCCGTGGCAAAACCGCAAGACTGGTGAGTTAGTGACGGCGGAAAGTTTTCGAGTTCCAGAGAACTGTTTGCCACTGTATGAGTATTTTACGGGTATTGGGCGGATTCAAGGAGTGAACAGCGGTGATCCCGCCCTGTTAGCGCATACCGGGCGCGACGTTTGCCGGATGATACGAGCGGGTGATGAGCGCTGGCGATCGCTGGTGCCCGAGGTCGCTTGGCCGATGGCCCAACGCCACGCCCACCTCCGGACAATGGCTTGAGGGCAATGCAAACGGGAGGCGCGCAAATCGTTATGTGCTAACGAGGCGGGGGGCAATGCCGCGCCGCAAGGCATAATTTCCTTCCCACGGTATCGGTTCGTCACTATTTCTCGTCCCCGTTAGGCAAGCGTTTTGCCATCGTTCTATTAACAGAAAAATTGATAAGGCACATGAATTTCCCCCTATTTGCCGCAGTGAGTGCGGCGCTTTTCCTTTTTGCGGCGTCACTAGCCCAGGCGGGCAATCCGGTGGTTTCGGGCATTTCTGCGGTTCAGCGTGCTGGGACGCAGTTGGTGGACATCACCT
>JBDLWH010000054.1:0-4855 GCA_039804325.1 Verrucomicrobiota bacterium | reverse complement strand
ATTTTCTTTTCGTGCCGGCTGAGAGCTGAGGTTTTGCCGACCCACGTAGCACCGAGCGCTCACAGCATGGCGTCACAACAGGCACTCGATTTCTATCAGCATAGCAGAGCAAGGAGCGAGTTCGGGCAAGGCGACGCCCTCAGTTTCCAATGACACCCGTGAAAAGGTGCTGGACCAATCGGACGCGAGGCGGTCGGTGAACGTCCACGTATCATCGCCAGTGCGGCCGAGGAACATCTGCGCATCGAGCGGAATGCGGATAGTCACGGGGTGCAGCGCATGGTGTCCGTGAAAATTGGCCACCACCAGAAAGGCTTGGCCAGTTTTGGAATCGCGGCGAAGGAAGGCATAGAGCCAGTGGCCAGAGACCGATTCGTCGGAGACTCTGCCGAAGGTGGGGTTTTGTTTGTTTGCGTGGTTGAGGCCGTAGAACTCGCCTAAGGTGAAGGCGCGTGCTTGGGTGGCATGGATAAGTTTGCGATACCAATCGCGCAGAGCCATCTGATTGTCGGTGAGGAGCGCGCCATCGAATTTGCCGTTATTCACCCATTTGGAGAACTCAGGCATTGAGGTGTAATCAAAGATAGAGGTGCGACCATCGTCGTCGCTGAATCCTTGTGCTCCAACGGCGGGCTCGCCCACTTCCTGGCCGTGATAGAGCATGATGGGCCCGCGGCCCATCCCGAAAAGGACAGCGGAAACCGGTTTGCCCACTGACATGCCGATGCCGCCCCAATGGTGCGGGTTGGCGAGGCGGACTTCATCGTGATTTTCCGCGTAGCGCAGGGATTTGTGAAACCGCTTGCCCGTGAAGGTGAGGGGATCGAGGTCGTTAGCCCACTTTCCAAACTGATAGATGCCAGCTAACACGTCATAAGTGGGATCGTCGTAAACGGCGTCGAAGCCAGCGTCGAGGAGTTCCTCGAGGACGGGGCCATCGGTGAGTTTTGAGGCATCGTTATCGTAAGCTTCTGCGGCGAAAAACGCCTGGGAGTTGCGCGTGTGGCACCGTTTGATGACCCAACGCCAGAACTCCATGGGGACCATGTGGGCCATATCGACGCGGAATCCGTCGATGCCCATGGCCTGCCAATAGGCGAGGACTTCATCCATGGTGCGCCAGGTTTTGGGGACCTCCGCGGGCAGGGCCGATGAGCCAGGCAGGTGGGACGTGAGGCGCCCAGTGGTAAAATCGTGGCCGTAGTTGAGTTTTACCGTCTCATACCAATCATGGATTGAGGGCTCCCAAGACACCACGTTGTTACCCGTGACGCGGCCGACGTCAGATTCCGGGGCGAAACGGCCGTCGCATCCCGGATGTTGGTTGGCCGTAGGGAGTTTGAGGGGTGGGCCGCCGCCAGGATGATAGGATTGCAGATAGAAAAAATGGTTATCGCGCGCGAAAAACACGTTAGTTTCATCATCCGTGCCGAAGGAAAGGTCTGGACGCACCTTTGACGCGTAGGACCGGGCGACGTGGTTAGGGACGAAGTCAATGAGCACCTTGAATCCGTGGCGTTTGCAGCGGTCGAGCAGAGCTTTGAATTCATGGAGGCGTTCGTCGGGCACCACCGCGTAGTCCGGGCAAACATCAAAGTAATCTTTAATGGCATAAGGGCTTCCGGCGGTTCCTTTTAAAATATCGGGATCATCAGCGGGGTGGTTAGGATAGGAGGTGCCGCATGCTTGTTCGAGCACGCCAGTGAGCCAGAGATGAGTGAATCCCATGGCGCGCAACGAATCGAGGGCGGCGGTCGTGATATCGGCAAACGTGCCGCAGCCGTTTTGGGCGAGCGAGCCGCCGGGTTGGGGGGTTCCGCGGGTATTGCCAAACGTGCGCACCATGAGCTGGTAGATCACGGGACGGGGAGGGGAATCGGCGCGGCTGGAACAATTCATAAATATCATACAAGCATCGAAGTGTTCGTGTTGCCAAGGTTTGATTTGCGTCTTGTGATCGTGGGAGGGGGCGCGTCGTATTTGGCGCTGTGTGTCTTCAGGGCATCCAGAATGGGTCGAGGAAATCCAGATACCATGACCAGAGTTTCCATCCGCCGTAGGCCCACGTCACGGCTGCCATCGCCAAAAACGGGCCAAACGGAAGTTGTTTGCCGAAGCCGATGCGTCCGATCACAGCGGCAATAATCGCGAAAAACGATGCCGCAAAGATTGAAAAACACACGGCGGACCAGCCGAAAAAGGCACCTATCATACCGAGCAAGTGTACGTCGCCCATGCCCATGGCCTCGCGGGGGACGACCGCAGAGGTGGCCGTGCCGGTGAGGGATTGCATGTTCGCGAGGTGATGGACCGAGCCATCGGGCAGGGTGATTTCCAATTCGCGAACGATGAGTTTGCCACCACTCACCGATGTCCCGTCGAGCACGATGTCTGCGGCTTCAACTATCAGCACGTCAGATTTTCTAGCGAACATATCCCACCATGCGATAGACTCGCCATCGATGACGAAACACATCGGGTCTTGATCGCTCGTCGGTTCTTCAATGTGCCATGGCACGGGGCTTGAAAAACGCAGGAGTTTTTTGCCAAAAGCGAGTTTTCCGAGTTCCACGATGAGCCAGAGGCCGAGAAATCCGGTGGACCAGCCGATGGCGCTGGCGATCAGGCCGGTGAGCCAGTTACCAGGAGAAGCAGACATGGCCGGGAGTTGGGGCCAAACGGCGCAAGCGGCCAATCCGACGAATGATCCCGCCCAGGTGATACCCGTAGGAATGATGAGATGTTCGGCATCAATGAAGGTAATGGCCACGAGCATCGCCATCATCACCCAGAGGAAAATCACCACTTGCGGCGGAAAGAGCGCCCACGTGAGGGTAAACAACACGGCAGTTAGAAACTCAACGCCCAGATAACGCAACGCGATAGGGGCATGGCACGCCGCGCATTTTCCCCGCAGCCAGAGCCAACTGATCAAGGGGAGATTGTGCCCCATGGGAATGGGCTGCTTGCAGATGGGGCAGAATGATCGCTTAGGGTTGTTGATCGACATGCTCAATGGCACGCGGTAAATGACGACGTTGAGAAACGATCCGATGCACGCGCCGATGAGAAACGCCGGAATCAGCCAGATCCAATGGTCAAGGGGTGGTTCAATCAAAGCGATATCATTGAAGCTCTTCAATTCGTTCTGCCAAGAACAAATCTGAGGGTTGTTATCCTAACGGGCCATATCAGAGAGAGTTAGCTCAGCGGTTATTGCGTATGGCCATCTCTAGGGGACAAACGAGAAGTCGTCGTCGGTGGCAGCGACGGGCGAACCCTCAGGTGTTGTGGGCTCGGGGACAAACGAGAAATCGTCGTCGGTGGCCGCGACGGGCAACGACTCAGGGGGAAGCCAACTGTCCATGCCTGGCGAGTCAGTTAGGGGCGAGGCGGGGAGCTGGGCAGGGGATTTAGATTGGAGCGAGCGGGGGATTTGATCGACGGGGTCGAGGTTAGCGATGGTGGCATTTTCTGGGGCGGCTTTGAGATCCTCGAATTTACGAGCGGTGACAAGAACGCGGGATTCTAACGATCCCACGGCGCTGTTGTAGTTTTCCACGGCATTGGTCAGCGAGCGGCCGAGTTTTGAGAAGTGGTCCGCGAGTTTTCCGAGGCGTTCGTGGAGGGTTCGGCCGAGGGCGCAGATTTCGCGGGCGTTATCGGCGATGGCTTCCTGGCGCCAGCCGTAGGCGACGGCCCGCAGCAGAGCGATGAGGGTAGTGGGCGTGGCGAGAATAACCCCTTGGTCAACGCCGCGTTCAATGAGGCCGGGATCGCTCTGGAGGGCCGCGGAGAAGAACGACTCGCTAGGGAGGAAGAGAACGGTGAATTCAGGGGCGTGGGCGAACTGGGCCGCGTAATTTTTGGACGAGAGTTGTTGGATGTGAGTGCGCACTTGGCGTGCGTGACGTTGGAGGGCCTCATCGCGCACCGTGTCGGTGGTGGCTTCGAGGGCATCGAGGTAGCCATCCATCGGGGTTTTGGAATCCACGACAATGGTTTTGCCACCGGGCAGGCGCACGATGAGGTCGGGGCGTAGGCGTTTCCCATCCTCGGTGGTTGACGTGTGCTGGGTTTCGAAGTCGCAATGTTCTTGCATACCCGCGAGTTCCACGACGCGGCGGAGTTGCATTTCGCCCCACTGGCCGCGGCCGACGGGTTGGCGCAGGGCTCGGACGAGCGAGGCGGTTTCGCGTTGCAACCCGAGTTGGCCTTCGCCGAGTGAGCGCACTTGTTCCTTGAGTTCGGCGTAGGCTCCTTCCCGAGCTTTTTCGATTTCGCCGATGCGACACTCGAATTTTCCCAGCGATTCAGCGACGGGTTTGACGAGCGCTTCAATGGCGGATTTTCGTTGTTCGATATCGCTTCTGGCTTCTTCGGATTGGGACGAGAGAGAGGATTTGGCAAGTTGGAGGAATTGTTCAGATGACGAGCGCAGGGCGTCGGCAGAGAGCGCTTTAAAGGTGTCGCTGAGTTTGATTTCGGCGTATTCGAGGAGGGCCTGTTTTTCGGCGGCGGCGCGGAGATCTGACTCGAAGCGGGCGCGGGTTTCGGTGAGTTGGTTGCGGAACGATTGGGCGTCGGATTCGGCGCGTTTGGCATTGGCGGTGGCCTCGGCGAGGCGCGCGTCGCATTCGGAGGATCGGCGTTCTTCGGCTTTGAGGCGTTCGAGACAAGCGGAGAATTTGCCCATGGCGACGAGGCGAGTGAGCAACCACCCGATGAGAGCGCCAGCGATGGCTGCGAACAGGGATGGCAGATACGGGATGAGGGCGGGAGGAATCATGATGGTTTTGACTTGCGGGTCGCGAATAGTCAGTTAGGTTGATCGGGTCGCTTGTCAAGAATCTTC
>JBDLWH010000053.1:0-3097 GCA_039804325.1 Verrucomicrobiota bacterium | reverse complement strand
AGAGCGGCAATCCGTGCGCTTGAGCGTCCCCCGATGCATGAACGGGGGCCTGGCTGCTAAGCCATACTATCAGGGAGATCACGTGGAGACGGCGCATCATGCCAAATATGGCCTGCATCATGCAGGCGCGTGACCGAAAGTACTGGCATAGAGAATCGGCTCAAGTTTTTTCACGGAAAAAAATTTCTGTCATTGGGAGTGGGTGGGTGGCGTCGCTAGGGAATCTGAGGGCAAGTCAAGTCAGCACTTGGGAAAATGCTTTTAGAAGCAAGGGGTTTTTCGCTTGCCAAGGGGAGGGGAGATCCGCACAGAGTCTTGTTGCCATGAACAAAGCTGAACTTATTGAATCCATCCAAAACGCCCTCGGGAAAGACGCCACCAAACGTTCTGCGGACGAAGCACTCGACGCGGTCTTGAATTCCATCGCCAAAGGTGTGAAGAAAGACAAGAAGGTTCAAATCATCGGATTTGGTACTTTTGAAGTTAAGAAGCGTGCCGCGCGGATGGGTCGCAACCCGAAAACGGGAGAATCCATGAAGATCGCCGCGTCGAAGTCGGTGGGCTTCAAGCCATCGTCCGTGCTCAAAGGTTTGCTTTGATCGCCCGGTGAGGCTTAGGATTTCTGAGGCCCACCAAAAACTCAAAAAACCCCGGCCATGAGTGGTCGGGGTTTTTATGGGTCAACGCGGCAGGTTAGCCCACCTCACATTCTACCGGACCCAGAACGTCCATCCATAGCTGCCGGCGATGCCGGTTGCCGTTCTTAGCGCAAGCATCATACATCCATGAAACCAAGAATTACCCTAGCAGAAACCCGGATGCCCGACGGCAGCACCCTTGCGCTTCAGGAGCATGACGGTCGGAAAGCCCTTCTCATTCACGGCCAACAAATTTGCGGGCCCACCACGCGCGCCGCAGAAACCGAACTCGCCAGGCTCGCCTGCGCCCCATTTCGCCCGGCCCGCCAGCCAAAAATCTGGTGTGTTGGTTTGGGATTGGGCCACACGCTTGGCGAGGTGGCCGCGGAGCTCAAGCAGAAACGTGCCAGCCTTATTGTGGTCGAGCCGCTGTTAGCGCTGCCGGAGTGGCACCGCCTTTACCTACCTGATAGTCCGTTGCTTACTGATCCGCGAGTTGTGTTAGAGCATGATTGTGGGCCCTCTGCGCTTGCGCGGCAGGCTGGCATGCTGCATGCCATTTTACTGCATTTAGACGCGTCGCCCATGGGGCCAGGCAACCGTCCGTGGGTGGACGACCGTCGTTGGGTTTCCGCGGCATACGAGGCGTTGCAAGCTGGTGGGTTGTTAGCGATAGCGGGGTCGCGGCCCGTGGCCAATCTCACACGGCGGTTGCAGCGAGCAGGATTTGAGGTGGCGGAATTCACGGTTCCCGCGGCACCGGAGGCGAGGAAATCGCGGTGGTTGCCTATCTGGTTAGCGCGCAAGGGCAAAGGAACGGGTTGATCTTTGCTAGCGACCATGGTTGTTTGTCGGGCCCATGATCCGCTTGACTGCATTGTTTCTCGTTCCCGTTTGTTTGGCTGTGGCTTGCCAAGCTGAGGAAATCACCGTGGAGACGCGCCCGTTCACTCGTGAAGCGTCCTTCTTGGCCACGGCCATGCCCGATGCCGAGAAGGACTGCGTGTTGCTCAAGCTCGAAGCCAAAACCTGGCAGGATTTCCAGGTGGACGAACTCGCCGAGCATGGCAGCCGCGTCGCCAAGGGTGACACATTGGTGAGCTTCGATGCCAAAGATATCGACAAAAAACTCGTGGATCTGCGGCGCTCGTTAGATGCTAGCACCCTCACGCTCGCCCAAACCGAGTTGGACTTCAATCACCTGCAAGAAACCGCGCCCTACACGCTCGACACCCTGCGACGTAACGCAGAAATCGCCAAAGAGGAAAACGCCTATTTCACCAAGACCCAGCGCCAAGCGCTTGAGGAGACAGCAGCCACCGAGGTAGAGCACAAAAAACAAGCGCTTTCTAACCAAAAGGAGGAACTTCGCCAGCTTACCAAAATGTATGCAGCGGACGATCTCACCGAGGATACCGAGGAAATCATCCTCACCCGCCAGAAAGACGCCGTGGTCACCGCCGAGTTCGCACTGCGCCTGAAAACCTTGGATTGCAAGCGCATGCTAGAAGTGACGTTGCCGCGCGAGGCCATCACCTTAGCTCACCACGAACGCGACACCGCCCTGATTCTGCGCAAAGCCGAGCAGGATATTCCGCGCTCGATCGCTCAGAAGAAAATCGAATGGGAGACGCTGAAAACCGCCAGCCAGCGTGACAAGGAGAATCTAGCGGACTTGGAGGCCGACCGCGCGTTGTTCACCTGTAAGGCCCCAGCAGACGGCTGGTTCTATCATGGTCCCATTGAACGCGGTCGATGGGCCCCCGCCGAGGCCATCAAAACTCTCTTCAAGCACGGCCGCCCGATGGTGAACCGCCCCTTTGCCACGTTCGTGCCAGCCACGACCAAACTGGTTTGGGTGGCGTTTCTGGATGAAGCCACGGCCCGCTCGCTCACACTCGGTCACGCGGGCGTGGCCACTCTAGCAGGACGCGAAGACCTCGATATCCCCGTCAAACTCACCCAACTCGCCACCGTCCCCGGACCGGATAGCGCGTATCGCGCCGATCTATCAGCCGCCTGGCCCGAGGATCTCGCGCTGCCCACCGGAGCCACCGCGCGGATGCGCCTGATCACCTATGAGCGGCCTGAGGCCATCGCTATCCCGACCAAAGCACTCACCTACGATGCCAAAGGCTGGTGCGTGGAAGTGAAACTCGCCGATGGCAAAACCGAGCGCCGACCCGTCAAGCGTGGGCGGGTTTCCCGAGAAGACACTGAAATTCTATCTGGTCTTGAGGTCGGGCAAGTCATTGTGGCACCCAAATAGACGCATCGCACTTATGGGACTCTGCCAGAGACTTTTTCGCTGCTCTATCATGACTCGATGGCAGCGCACGTCAGGAGCTTGGGTGGCTGGCCTCGGCCTCGGCCTCATCGCCTTGGCTCAGGGTGCCTTGGCCGATGATCAGCCCGCCGCCGTCCCTATGCATCCCGTCACCCGGGCGTCCCTTGATGCG